>CALHQV010000140.1 GCA_938038035.1 uncultured Gemella sp.
GATATTATGAAAGAAATATTAGCTTGTTATTCAGCATTATTATTTACATAAGTTTAGTTCTCTATCAAAACACCTTTTACTATAATTAATTGAGAGTTAAATGCATATTTTGTAAAATATTGCACCAATTTAACAAAAAAAGATTGCCAATTTCCATTGACAATCTTGTATTTATTAATTTCTATTATTACTATTTAGTAATATGAAGACGAATCTTAACATCTCCATTAAAGCTACAACTGCTGCTGCAACATAAGTTAAAGCTGCTGCTGTTAGAACTTTACGACAGTGTCTGTGTTCTTGATCGTCTACAATGTTTAAGTCAACCACTTGTTCTAATGCTCGTTTTGAAGCATCGAACTCAACTGGTAATGTTACTACTTGGAATAGTACTGCAAACAGCATAAACCCTACCCCAATCCAAGCAACAGTATAACCGAATTGACCAATTAGTCCTGTTAATAAGAATCCTACCATAATAAGAATAGTTGATAGATTTCCTCCTAGATTAGCTAACGGCACTAATGAGTGTCTCCATCTCATTGGTTTGTAGTCTGCTACTTTATCTTGAATAACGTGACCAATTTCGTGAGCCGCAATCGCTACTGAAGCTACTGTTGGTTGATCGTGCACTATAGGTGATAGTACTACAATGTTATTAGTTGGATCATAGTGATCTGATAGTTCAACTTCGCCTCTTACTACTCTAACACCTGTTATTCCATTTGCTTGCATTATAATTTCTGCAACTTCTTTTCCAGTTAATCCTGATTTTGTTCTTACTTTTTTATATCTTTCGTATGTTCTTTTTACTTTGAATTGAGCCCATAAAGGAATCAGCATAATTAGTAAAAAGTAAAGTATATAACTTCCTGACATTCCATAATATCCTAATGGCATATAGATTACCTCCTAATTAGTAAAGTATATAAGAAGAATTATACCACGTTCCAAAGTTATTTGCTAGTATTTTGACTAAATTTTAACATTGATAATTCATATTACTTATTTTTATTACTTTTCATTAGATTTTCACTGTTTAATTTCAGTATATTGCCTTAATTATACATTAATTTTCAACATAAAAATACGATCCAAAAGCTAAGTTACTTCTAGATCGTACTAAAAATTTATATTCTTAAATATTAGTTTCTTTGTCTTGCTATTAGTTTAATTGGTGTACCTTCAAAATTGAATGAATCACGGATTCTATTTTCTAAAAATCTCTCATAAGAGAAATGCATAAGTTCTGGATAATTCACGAAGAACACGAATGTCGGTGGATTAATAGCAACTTGTGATGCGTAGAAAATATTAAGTCTCTTACCTTTATCTTGAGGCGTTGGATTCATAGAAACAGCATCAACAACGATTTCATTAAGTGTTGAGCTTTGAATACGACGTTGTCTATTTTCATATGATTCTTTAATTAATGGGAAAATGTTAAATACACGTTGTTTTGTTTTTGCTGAAACATAGATAATTTTAGCATAATCTAAGTAAGCAAAACTATCACGAATTTTTTCATCAAATTCTTTCATAGTCTTATCGTCTTTCGCAATTGCATCCCATTTATTAACGACAATAATTACACCTTTTCCAGATTCGTGTGCATATCCAGCAACTTTCTTATCCTGTTCAATAATACCTTCCTCAGCATTAAGAACTACTAAGACGACATCTGAACGTTCAATAGCTTTAAGAGAACGAAGTACTGAATATTTCTCACAGCTTTCATATACTTTACCACGTTTTCTAATACCAGCTGTATCGATTACTACATATTCATCTCCATTGTGTTTGAAATCAGTATCGATTGCATCACGTGTAGTTCCAGCGATATCAGATGCGATAACACGTTCTTCACCTAAAATCGTATTAATTAAACTAGATTTACCTACATTAGGTCGACCGATAAGAGAGAATCTGATTTTGTCATCTTCTTCCTCTTCTTCTATTACTTTAAAGTTTTTACAAACTTCATCAAGTAAATCACCGATACCTAACCCATGAGATCCAGAAATTGGGAATGGATCTCCAAATCCTAATGAATAGAAATCATAAATCATATGATTCATATCAAAGTTATCAATTTTGTTTACTGCCAGTACAACTGGTTTATCTGTTTTATAAAGTAATCTAGCAACTTCTTCATCATCACTAGTTACTCCATCACGACCATTTGTTAAGAAAATAATAACATCTGCTTCGTCGATTGCTAATTCAGCTTGTGCTCTGATTTGCTTTTGGAAAGGAGTATCTTCTAATTCAATTCCTCCAGTATCTATCATAAAGAATGAGTAATTTAACCATTCTGCTTTTGAGTATATTCTATCACGAGTAACGCCTGCAACGTCTTCTACAATAGATAATCTATCACCAATAATTTTATTGAAAATTGTAGATTTACCGACGTTTGGTCTACCTATTATCGCAACTGTTGGTTTTGCCATGTTTTTACCTCCATATCTTTAAATATTTTTAGTTAAAATAGCAAAGTTTGATAGTTAAAAACTATATTTTAACTACACTCCACTATCTATTTCTACCTAAAAAATAAAAGCAATAGACAAGCTTATCTACTGCCTTTATTTCTTTATTTTTTCAAATTAAAGTTCGATATCTTTAAATTTGTCCCCTAGATTAAATGAAGTATCTTCATCTTTTAAGTAAGAAGTATCGTATTCAGCTTCTTCCTTAACTTCTTCTTTAACTGGTTTTTCTAAAAGTTCTTTGATTGATAAAGATAATCTTTCGTTTTCGAAATCAAATTCTAAAACTTTTACAGTTACTTTATCACCTTTTTTAAGAACGTCTTCTACGTTTGTAACTCTTTCGTGAGAAATTTGAGAAATGTGAACTAATCCTTCAACATCTGGTAATACTTCAACAAATGCTCCAAATGCAGTTGTGTTACGAACAACACCTTCTAATACATCTCCAGCTTTAATTGTAGCACGAGCTACTTCCCATTGTGTTGGTAATAAAGTTTTAGCTGAAAGTGATACTTTTTCGTTTTCTTTATCTACAGCGATAACTGCAACTTTAACAGTGTCTCCAACTGATAATACATCAGAAACTTTCTCTACACGTGCGTGAGAAATTTCTGAGATGTGTAATAATCCATCAACTTCACCGATGTTAACGAATGCTCCAAAGTCAGTAATACGACTAACTTTACCTTCGATTACATCACCTTCATTAATGTTTCCGTATACTTCAGCTAGTTTTTTAGCTTTTTCTTCTTCTAAAATTACACGTCTGTTTAAGATAATTTTGTTTTTAGATTTATCTACTTCTTCAATTTTAAATGTATATTCATTTCCTACAAATTTAGATAAGTCTTTTCTGAATTTAGTGTCAATGTATGACCCTGGAATAAATGCACGTAATCCTTCTACGTCAGCTAATAATCCACCTTTAGTTTGTCCAGAAACTGTTGCTTGAATTAATTCTCCGTTTTCGAATTTTTCAATAATTCCAGTCCATGATAATTCCATTAATTTTTTATATTCAGCATTTTCTAAAATTTTGTGTGATAAGTAGATTACACCAGGTACATCTTCTGATCTTTTTTCACGGTCTGCTCTAATTCCAGTTACTTGAGCTTCTACTTCATCACCAACTGATAATACGTCTTCAATGTTTTCAAATGGTTTTCTAGTAATTTGGTTACGTAAAATTACGCAATCATATTGAGCTCCTGCTACATCAACGTATACTTTATCGTTATCGATTTTAGATACTGTACCAGTTACTTTGTCTCCTTTTTTCAGCATTTCTGAGCTATTTAATAATTCCTCAAATGAAGTTGTCATTACTTCTAATCCTCCTGTGCTTACAATACATACTATATTAATATTATACATCAAAAATACAGTTATGTCATTTATTTTATGTTAATTTTTTAATTCTTTTTTTATTTCATCAAGTAATTTGGCTTCTTCTTTACTTAATTCATAGTTTTCCAGTAGATCTGGTCGTCTAGTCAGTGTTCTTCGTAAACTTTCTTTTTTTCTGTAAGTTTCTATATTTTTATGGTGACCACTTGTCAATACATCAGGAACCACCATTCCTTTATAGTCCTTTGGACGTGTATATTGAGGATATTCTAATAAGCCAGTCGAAAATGAATCATCCTTGTGAGATTCTTCCTTTCCTAGAACATCAGGAACAAGTCGCGCTATACTATCGACCATTGTCATCGCTGCAAATTCTCCACCTGTTAAGATGAAATCACCAATCGATAATTCATCGGTTACTAAGTACTCTCTAATTCTTTCATCATAACCTTCATAGTGACCACAGATAAAAATTAAGTGCTCTTCTTCAGAAAGTTCCTCTGCTTTTTTCTGACTAAATCTCTCACCTTGTGGACAAAGTAAAATTATTCGAGTTTTATCAGTTTTATCTAAACTCTCAACAGCATTAAAGATCGGTTCTGGTTTTAATACCATCCCCTGACCTCCACCGAATGGATAATCATCTACTTGGTTATGTTTATTACCAGAAAATTTTCGATAATCGACTATATTTATATCCAATAACTTATTATCTTTTGCTTTTCCTAAGATTGAATGATTTAATGAATCAAACATATCAGGGAATAGCGTTAATATATCAATCTTCATTAGTCAATTAACCCTTCCATAACTTCGATATCAATTCTTTTATTAGTAACATCTATTTTCTTTACCACATCTTCAATGTAAGGTATTAAAATTTCTTTACCATTTTCTGCTTTTATTACCCACACATCATTTGCACCAGGTGTAAGAATCTCAACTACCTCACCTAGTGATTTGTTGTTTTCATCAAATACCTCGCATCCGATAATCTCATGGAAATAGAACTCATTTTCTTCAAGTTCTCCTATATTATCCGAATCGATTTTAATTTGTAGATTTTTAAATTTTTCTGCTTCTTCAATTGTATCAATCCCTACAAATTTCACTAGAAGATTATTTTTATGTGTTCTGTAGCTTTCTACAACAACTTCTTTAACAACTTGATTTCCTCTAGTTATTAATAATTCACTACCCTTTTTAAAACGTTGTTCTTCAAAGTCAGTTGATGAAATTACTTTCACCTCTCCTTTTAAAGAATGTGTATTAACAATTTTTCCTACTTTTAGACGCATCTATTTCTCCTTGTTTTAATATTTTCTTTAATTATTTTTTTACTCTCATTCTAATAAAGTATGAGATATTTTCAATAATAATTATCGATAACGATAAACCAATTAATAATGTTGAAATTCTATTCCAATTTCTATATTCTATATTATTTACAAGCAAATGTCCAATACCACCTGCACCAACCATACCTAAAATAGTTGAATTTTTGATATTTGATTCAAATCTATATAAAACTATAGTAACGAATTCAGGGAAGTATCCATTAAATATAATTTTAACATAACTAATAAAACTTCCAAGTCCTAGACTTTTTGTCATTAATAATACATTGTTATTAATTCCTTCTAAGACCTCATTATACATTTTCGTCATAACACCAACTGTATATATATATAATGCAAAGAAACTACTAATTGCACCAGGACCGAATCCTCTAAAGAATATTAATGCCACTATTATCGGTGGAAATGTTCTTAATATATTGATAAATACTTTTACACCTAATGCTTTATACTTACCAAAAAGATTCACCGACGATAAATACGAAGTAAATATAGCTGTCACCGCTGCAAAAATTGTGGCACTAAGTGCAATTTCTATACTTATAAATAGCTCGCTAAGCATTTTTGGGACATATGCTAAATCAGGATTTATAATTCCCTTAGCTAGCACATTTAATTGTTTTAATCCTATGAAAAATCTTTCTTGTGAAATATTAATGAAATTAGTAACGTATAGAATACTTCCTATAATAACAAGTGGAATCCCAAATTTTACTACATTTCTTCTTAGAATAAACTTTTCAAAAGTTAACTGTGAAGTATTTTGTAAATTTCTAAAATAATAACTCACTAGATCAATCACGAAGATTAAAATAACAAGAGTAATAATTATTATAGAAACTCTATCATATCTTAAGTGATTTAGCTCTTGCCATAATCTTTGACCTATTCCACCTGCTCCAACTAATCCTAAAACACTTGCTCCACGGATACTTGATTCTAAAGTTAGAAAGTATACAGAGATAACTTGGGGTTTAAGATTAGACAAAATCGCATTTTTATAGATAATAAATTTTGAAGCTCCTAGTGATTCCATAGCTTCTAACTGTTTAATCTCGACTTCTTCAGCATACTCTTTTAATAATTTAGCTGATGTTAGAATATTAATTAAATATATACTCACAAAACCACTAAATACTCCGGTACTGAATAAACTTACTAAGATAGCAGCAATTATTAGAAATGGCATTGTTCTAAAGACAGAGAATACCGCACTAAATATTTTTGGAATTATCTTAAGTTTAAATAGTACATTGGTTAGTATTGGTAACAATATTAACGTTGTACATAAAGCTAATATCGATGAAAATAGAGCAATGTTAATTGTTTCTATTATCGGTTGTTTCAATTCAGGTAAAATAGAAAAATCTACAGGATACATACGTCCAAGGAGATTCTGTATCCTTTTAAACCCTAATGAAAACGTCTTTGTATCATATTGGCTATATGCAATAAAAATAATCAAAACAATAAAAGATAACGAAGCTAACTTCGTTATAGATTTTTTAATTATAAAGTTCTTCAAATTCATCTTTAGTCACCTTCTCAGAATCTTTATAAAATAAAACTTTTCCGTCCTTTAAGCCTAAAATCTTTGTACTATATTTTTTCGCAAGATTAACATCATGAAGATTTATAAGCACTGTTATTCCATTTTCTTCATTTAGTTTTTTAAATGTATCCATTATGAGTGTAGTATTCTTTTCATCCAAGCTACTAACAGGTTCATCAGCTAATAAAATCTTTGGATTTTGGGCAAGTGCTTTAGCTATAGCAACCCTTTGTTTTTGCCCTCCTGATAAATACTTTGACTTTTTAAAAGCCTCATCTCCTAGACCAACTTGCTTTAGGAAACCAACACCTTCATTATATTCATTTTTTGTATATCCTAATAATAAACCTAAGAAAGATTTTTTTACTAAATAAGGTGTCAATACATTTTCAACAGTATATAAATTATCTAGTACATTATAATCTTGAAATATAAAAGCTATGTCTCTTCTGATAAGTTTTAATCTTGATCTATTATACTGTATTATGTTTTCACCCGCTATGTTTATCTCTCCAGATTGAGGTTTATTTAACAAGTTCAAGCAACGCAGTAAGGTCGATTTCCCCGCTCCACTTTTTCCTACAATAGCGACAAATTCCCCCTTAGGAACTTCAAATGATATATTATTTAATATGTTTTTTACACCATAATTAAAAATTAGATTTTTCACTTCTAACTTTTCACTCTTCACACTATCACCTCATTATTTTATAATGAATTATAAAATAAACTAATCTATATGGTTAGTAAAATTTTATAACTACTATTATATCATTTAAAATAGTTTTTTTCAGTATTTTAATAT
>CALHQV010000141.1 GCA_938038035.1 uncultured Gemella sp.
TATAACTTGTGATTTAACAAGACTAAACATATAGTTTACTAATGTTAAACTTAAATGACGATAAGTTTACTAATGGTAAACAATAATAACGTTAAGTTAGATAATAATAAACAAAATTAACTAAAAGTTATATATTGTTAAACTAATATACTTATTAACTATAGAAAGGAGAAGTTATGTATTCTATAGGTGAAAGATTAAAGAGACTACGAATTCAAAAAAACCTCACCCAAGAAGAGTTAGGGGAACGTACAGATCTTAGTAAGGGGTATATATCTCAAGTTGAGCGTGATTTAGCGTCACCATCAATGGAAACATTTTTTAATATACTCCAAGTACTTGGATGTGCTCCTAAAGATTTCTTTGATAAGGAGAGTACTAGTCAGAAAGTATATTATTCTTTAGAGGATCAAACTAGTTATGAAGAAACTGATGAAGGATATAAACTTACATGGTTGGTTCCAGAATCAAATGAGAAAGAGATGGAATCACTTATATTGAAACTTGATAAAAATAGTAATTATAAAACATTCGATCCTTCTGAATCAGAAACATTATGTTATGTACTGAAGGGGAAATGTAAATTGAGATTAGGTGAGGAGGAGTTTATAGCTTCGACTCATGAAAGTTTTTATTTTTTAGCTACATCAGAACATAGAATATCAAATCCATTTGATGAAGAATGTGAAGTATTAATTGTAGCGACTAATTCGTATTTATAAGGAGAAAATAATGGCAAATATTGTTGAATTTAAAAATGTATCAATGTCTTTTGGTAATACACATGTATTAAAAAATATTGATTTAGAAATAGAAAAAGGAAAATTCTATACATTACTAGGACCAAGTGGATGTGGTAAAAGTACAATTTTAAAATTAATTGGTGGATTTTTAAGTCCAACATCAGGTGATGTACTACTTGATGACAAAGTGGTTAATGATTTACCTGCGAATAAGAGACATGTAAATACTGTGTTCCAAGACTATGCATTATTCCCACACATGAATGTATTTGAAAATGTTGCTTTTGGATTGAAAATTAAAAATGAAAAGAAAGAAGTAATTAATAAGAAAGTAAAAAAAGCTCTTAAGCAAGTTAACTTAGCTGGTTTCGAAAATCGTGATATAAGCGAGATGAGTGGTGGACAAAAACAACGTGTTGCGATAGCTCGTGCAATTGTTAATGAACCTGAAATTATCCTACTTGATGAATCACTATCAGCGCTTGATTTGAAACTTCGTCAAGAGATGCAATATGAACTTCGTGAACTTCAACAACAAACAGGTATTACGTTTATCTATGTAACTCACGACCAAGAGGAAGCACTAGCGATGAGCGACTATATCTTCGTAATGAATCACGGTAAAATTGAACAAAGTGGTACACCAACGGATATTTATGATGAGCCTGTAAACCGTTTTGTTGCTGATTTCATTGGTGAATCTAATATTGTTAATGCTGTTATGTTAGATGACTATTTAGTAGAAATTTATGGAAAACAGTATGAATGTGTGGATGCTGGTTTAGATAAAAACAAACGTGTAGAAGTAGTAATTCGTCCAGAGGACTTAGAAATTACAAGTGTAGATAAAGGTAAAATCGGTGTAGTAGTAGATACTCAGTTATTTAGAGGAGTTCACTATGAAATCTGTTGTTTAGATGATCAATATAATGAATGGATTGTTCACTCAACTAAACAAGCAAAACCAGGTGCAGCTGTAAGTTTAAACTTTGATCCTGAAGCAATACATATCATGGTGCCTGGAGAAACTGAAGAAGAATTTGATGCTCGTCTTGAATCATATGAAGAGGAGGAATAAAGAATGTTCAATAAAAAAACACGCTCATTTTTTATGATTCCTTATGTAATGTGGATGCTACTTTTTGTAGTATTTCCAATATTACTAATAGTATATTACTCTTTTAGAGATATCGATGGCAACTTTACATTCGCAAACTATAAGATATTCTTTAGTAGCACATATGTATTAATGACATTGTATAGTTTCTGGTATGCGTTTCTAATTACACTTATTTGTTTGATAATTAGTTATCCACTTGCATTTGCTATTAATAAAAGTAAATATAAAGAACTGTTACTTCTATTAATCATCTTACCAACATGGATTAATATCTTATTAAAAACTTATGCGTTTTTAGGATTATTTGGTGAATATGGAACAATTAATAGTTTCTTAGTGTATATTGGTATAGGTTCTCAAAGTTTACTATTTAATTCATTTAGTTTTATTTTTGTATCAAGTTATATATTCTTGCCATTTATGTTATTACCTATTTATAACTCGGTTTCTGGTATGAATAAAAACTTAATAGAAGCATCATATGATTTAGGTGCTGACTTTAAAACTACGTTCTTAAAAATTATTTTACCATTAAGTATTAATGGTGTTAAAACTGGTATTCAGGTAACATTTATTCCAGCTTTATCATTATTCATGATTACACGACTTGTTGCTGGGAACAAAATTATTAACTTAGGTACAGCTATTGAAGAGCATTTCTTAGTTACTCAAAACTGGGGAGTAGGTTCAACAATCGCAGTATTCTTAATAGTAGTAATGGGAATTATAATGTTTCTTACAAATACTAAAGACAAAACTAATTTTGGAGGTAGAAAATAATGAAATTAACTTCAAAAATATATTTAGGGGTTATCTTTGCAATATTATATATACCTCTAATTTATCTAGCATATTACTCATTTAACTCAGGTAAGACAATGATTGATTTCGAAGGTTTTTCTTGGAAACATTATGTAGATTTATTTGAGAATACGCGTATGATGGTTATTGTAATTAACACGATTGTTGTTGCATTACTTTGCGGATTATTTTCTGCTATTTTTGGAACACTGGGTGCATTAGGAATATATTCTTTGAAATCTAATAAGCAAAAAAATTCTTTCTTAGTAGGTAATAATATTCTTATTGTAAGTCCTGACGTTATTATCGGATGTTCATTCTTATTAATGTTCACATTTATTTCTAAGTACACAGGATTAGATACTATTCAAGGTTTTTGGTCAGTGTTACTATCTCATATTGCTTTTAGTATTCCAATCGTTGTATTAATGGTTTTACCTAAACTATATGAGATGCCAAGAAGTATGGTCGATGCAGCAATAGACCTTGGAGCGACTTATCCACAAGTATTAAGTAAGATTGTAATTCCTTATATTACTCCAGGAATCTGGGCAGGATTCTTTATGGGATTAACTTATTCTTTAGATGATTTTGCGGTTACATTCTTTGTTACAGGTAATGGATTCCAAACACTTTCTGTTGAAATTTACTCAATGGCGAGACAAGGAATTAACTTACAAATTAATGCTTTATCTACAGTTTTAACTATATTTGTTGTTGTAGCAGTATTAATTTATTATGTAATCAATACTAGTAAATTAAAAAGGGAGGTAAGATAATATGAAAAAGTTACTTATTTCAGCAATTTCAATATTAGTTATCTGTTTAGGATTATTATATAGTCGTAATTTTATAAATAGTTCAAATAGCGGAGAAAAACAAACTTTAACAATCTTTAACTGGGGAGAATACATTGATCCAGAGTTAATTAAGAAGTTTGAGGAAGAAACAGGGATTTCAGTAGTATATGAAACATTTGACTCTAATGAAGCTATGTTAACAAAAATTCAGGCTGGATCTACACCGTATGACATAGTAATTCCATCTGACTATATGATTAAGAAGATGAAAAAGTTAAATTTACTAAAAAAACTAGATCACAGTAAAATTGAAGGATTTGATAATATTGATGAACAATTTAGAAATAAAAGTTTCGATCCAAATAATGAATATTCAATTCCTTATTTCTGGGGAACACTAGGAATACTTTATGATAAAACTAAAGTACCGGAAGATCTTAAATTTGAAAAATGGAATGATCTATGGGATGCACGTTTAGAAAATAATATATTACTAATTGATGGTGCACGTGAAATGATGGGGATTGCTCTTCAATCAGAAGGAAACTCTGTAAATGATACTAATGAGGTAAACCTAAATCTAGCAGAAAGAAAATTAGAGTTACTTCACCCAAATATTAAAGCAATTAACTCTGATGAGAAGAAAATGCTTATGATTAACAATGAAGCATGGGTATCAGTAGTATTCTCGGGAGATGCAAAATCAATCATGGAAGAAAATGAAAATATGGTTTATGCATTACCAAAAGAAGGAACTAATCTATGGTTTGATAATATAGTAATTCCAAAAACTTCTAAAAATGAAGAGGCTGCATATAAATTTATTAACTTTATGTTAAAACCAGAAAATGCAGCGAAAAACTCTGAATTTATCGGGTATGCAACTCCTAATGGTAAAGCTAAAGAATTGTTATCAGAAGAAACAACAAGTAATGAACAATTTTATCCGGATTTAGAAAGTTTTGGAAATAGAGCTGAAGTGTATGAAGATTTAGATCCTAAAATGATTCAATTCTATAACGATCTATTCTTGAAATTCAAAATTAACAATAGAAAATAAAATTAAGAGAGATTATCTTTTTTGATAATCTCTCTTAATAATTAAAAAGTTCTGTGAATACTCTTAAAAACCACTTACTTTTAATTCTTCAGTTTTGAATGTAACATTTTTTTCAGAACCAATATACATTGCTTTAAATTTCCATGTTGAGTTAGGTTTTAAATCATTTACATTAGCTAGTGCGTCCCCAACTTTGTTACCATTAGCATCATATGCAGGAATGATAATTTGAACATATGATTTCTCTTTATCAGTATTATTCTTTAATACTCCTGTAACATAGCTAGAAAATGAATCTTTTTCGATATTAATATCAGAAACTTCATATTTTGCTTTTTGTGTTTCTTGAGTAGAATTTTTAACTTCTACATCTTTTTTCTTGTTACCAGTTGTTTGCTGAATAATTAATATAAGTACGATTACTGCTAAAATTATAAACCAAACTCTTTTATAGATAGGTTTTTTTTGAATATATACATTCCCATCCTGATCTGTAATTTTTTT
>CALHQV010000142.1 GCA_938038035.1 uncultured Gemella sp.
CACTTGAAAAAGATAAAACATTTGATGCATACCGTTTAGAATTGAATCAAAAGGAAATATTAAACGATCAGGAAGTAGATGTGATTGCTTTAGATAAAGATGCATTAAAGAAAACAATCATCATCCAAAATCCACGTAGTACCTGTACAAAATTAACAGACGGTATCCATGGTGTACAGGTGGAATATCAGGGTTATCCATGGCTTGCGTATTGGTCGCCTTATGCACCATTTGTATGTATCGAGCCATGGTACTCACATACAGATTTTGAGAAGAATGAAGTTCCGTTTGAAAAACGTGAAGGAACAATATTATTAGATGTAAATGATAGCTGGCAAACAGCGTATTCAATAACACTATTCTAAAAAAGGAGAAAGAAAAATGTTAAAAATTGTTATTGCAGATTCCTATGACCAAGTAAGTGAAGAAGCATTTAAAATCATGCGTCAGGTTGTAGAGAAGGAAAATCCAGTATTAGGATTGGCTACAGGTTCTACACCGGTTGGTTTGTACAAGAAGATGATTGCAGACCATAAGACAAATGGTACATCGTACAAGAATGCTATCACATTCAACTTAGATGAATATGTCGGATTACCACGTAATCATGAACAGAGTTACTATACATTCATGCATGATAATCTCTTTAACGAGATCGACGTTCCTGAAGAGAATATTCACATTCCTAATGGTGAAGCAGCAGATCCTGAAGCTGAATGCGTACGCTATGAAAGTGAAATGGCAAAGTATGTGGTAGACGTACAGGTGCTCGGTATTGGTTCTGATGGACATATCGCTTTTAATGAACCGGGTGCAGCGTTCGATAGTTTGACACATACAATGGAACTAACAGAACAGACACGTAAGGACAATGCTCGTTTCTTCGATGGGGATATTGATCAAGTTCCAACTCTAGCAATCACACAGGGCTTAGGCACAATTATGCGTGCAAAGAAGATTATCTTAATCGCTACAGGCGCAAATAAGGCTGATGCAGTATACGGTATGATTAAGGGTCCTAAGACAACGGATTGTCCAGCAAGTATCTTACAGGATCATCCAGACGTAACTGTTATTTTGGATGAAGAAGCTGCCGCAAAAATTAAATAGGGCATAATTCTTTTGTATCAAATATATTTATGCAATAATATATTCACGGAGGTATTCAAAAATGGATATTATTAAGAATAAAGCAGAATATGATCAAGTATTAGCTGATAACAAATCTGTATTTGTAGACTTTTACGCTGACTGGTGTGGACCATGTAAGATGGTTGGACCAGTTCTTGAAGAAATTTCTAAGGACTATGCAGACATCAAGTTTGTAAAGGTAAACGTTGATGATAATCCTGAGATTGCACAACAGTATGGAATTATGTCAATTCCTACGCTACTAATCATGAAAAATGGAGAAGTACTAGAAGAAAAAACTGGATACCAACCAAAAGAAGCATTAGTAGAATTACTATCTAAATTCTAATAGAAAAAAAGCTACGGAATTAATATTCTGTAGCTTTTTTTAGTAAAAATAAAAGAAGGAATAGCTTGTGATTAAGCCATTCCTTCTTTTTGTTTTCATGTTATTAATAATTTTTTAAATATTGATCAATTTCCCAATCGGTAACTTGAGTTCTAAATGAATCCCATTCGATTGATTTTGCTTCTATAAAGTTATAGAAGATGTGATCTCCTAATGCTTCTTTCATAATAGGAGAAGTTGATAATTCTTTTAGTGCTGTATATAATGTTGAAGGTAATTCATCTATACCATTTGCGATTCTTTCTTCACGAGTCATAACATAAATATTACTTCTAACTTCAGGTGCTGGAACTAGTTTATTTTCAATTCCATCTAAACCTGCTGCTAAGATTGTTGTCATTGCTAAGTATGGATTTGCAGCTGGATCTACTGATCTAACTTCTACACGTGTAGATTTACCACGTGCGGCAGGAATACGAACTAGAGGTGAACGGTTTGAAGTTGACCATGCAACATAGCAAGGTGCTTCATAACCAGGTACTAAACGTTTATATGAGTTTACTGTTGGATTACATACAGCTGTGAAACTACGAGCATGTTTAAGAATTCCTGCGATAAAGTGTGATGCTACTTCACTTAATCCATTTTCACTATTTTCATCATAAAAGCTGTTTTCACCATTACTGAACATAGAAACGTTACAGTGCATACCAGATCCATTAATACCAAAAATTGGTTTCGGCATAAATGTCGCATGTAAACCGTGTTTTCTAGCAATAGTTTTTACAATTAATTTAAATGTTTGAATGTTATCGCAAGCTGAAATTACATCATCGTATTTGAAGTCGATTTCGTGTTGACCTGGAGCAACTTCGTGGTGACTTGCTTCAATATCAAATCCTAGGCGTTCAAGCTCAAGAACGATGTCACGGCGTACGTTTTCTCCTAAATCAACAGGAGCAAGATCGAAATAACCACCATTATCATTTAATTCTAAACTTGGTTCACCATTTTCTTTTAGTCTGAATAAGAAAAATTCTGGTTCTGGTCCAAGGTTTAAAGTATCAAAACCTAATTTTTTCATTCTTTCAAGTGTTCTTTTTAAATTACCACGAGGATCACCAGCGAAAGGTTTTCCATCTACAGTATAAACGTCACAGATGAAACGAGCTACTTTACCGTATTCGCTATCCCAAGAAAATACTAAGAATGTATTTAAATCAGGGTAAAGATACATATCACTTTCTTCGATTCGTACAAAACCTTCAATCGATGAACCATCAAACATCATTTTATTATCTAGTACTTTTTCAATTTGACTAACAGGTACTTCTACATTTTTGATTGTACCAGTAATATCAGTAAATTGTAATCGAATATACTTAACGTTTTCATCTTCAATTCTTTTAATTATTTCTTCTCTAGTAATAGTTTTAGCCATGTTGTCTCCTTATTTTGTAGAAAATTATTGTAAAAAAATCTAACACTAAAATTTATTCTTTTTGTTGTTATAAAATCTAGATAAATCACCACGTCCAATTGAGCGTTCTCTAGGTAAACCATTTGGTCCTGCGAAAATATCGTTATGGATAATCTGTCTGATTTGAGTTGTTTCAGCAGGTACTTCTTTTTCATTAATTATTTCATCGATAGCTTTTAGACTAAAACCTTTTGTCAGTAGGTCTTTAATAGTCAATAATTTATCGATATCATTAAAAGAAAAAAGCCTAGTATTACCTTCAGTACGTTTTGGAGTGAAGAGTTTTTTTTCTTCATAGTATCTTATTTGTCTTGCAGTAAGTTGAGTAATTTTTGTTACTACACTTATGGAAAAAACTGGAAGATTTTTTTGTAATTCTTTAAACCCCATAATAGTACCTCTCTAATAAGATTTTGTGAAATAAATATTTTATATCTATATAGTATGATAACAAAAAAAGTAAATAAAATAAAGTGTA
>CALHQV010000143.1 GCA_938038035.1 uncultured Gemella sp.
TAAAACTATCCACTTATATATTATAATTTTATTAGAGACAAAGGAGGATTATTCTATGAAACTTTATTTAGCTGGAGCATTATTTAATGAAGCTGAGATAGCTCAACGTTTAAAAGAAGGAAAATTATTAAAAGAAAAATTTGGAGAAAGATTATCAGTTTTTAATCCAATAGAACAGCCTTTTAATGAAGATAAACAAACTCTACCTACACCCCAAGATATTTTTAATGGCGACACAGAAGCTGTTAAAAACTGTGACATTTTCTTAGCTGATATTACAAACGAAGATAGTGGTGTAATGGTCGAGTTAGGGATTGCTATTGCACTTAAGAAAAAGATTATCGCTATAAATTCAGATATTCGATTAAAATCTGCAAATAAATACGATATTCCAAGTTATGCGATGAATCACTATGTTCTAGGTGGAATTTTAAAACACGGAACTCTTGTTTATAGCTTTGAAGAAGCATTAAATGAACTTGATAAACTATTTTGTTTAAAAAATCACTTATAATTAATAAAATAAGCGAGATCAACTTAAGAATTTTGATTTAAAACAATCAATTTCTAAAGCTAATCTCGCTTTTTACTTATTTAACTTTTAACTTTTTATCTTTCAACTCTAATACTACATCAGCAGCACTCGCTAATTGATTACTATGAGTAACTACGATAACACATTTATTGTTTTCTACAGCTACCTTTTTCAAGATTTCTATTATCTCTTCGGCAGTATTTTCGTCTAAATTCCCTGTAGGTTCATCAGCTAGAATTATAGGTGCTTCAGATACTAATGCTCTTGCAATAGCAACACGTTGTTGCTGCCCTCCAGAAAGCTTCATAACATTTCGATTAACATGTTCTTCTTCTAATCCAAGTTTTAATAGAATATCTTTGCTTGCATTTTTTGAAACAAGTTTTAGATTCTCTAGCGGCGTCAGATAATCAATTAAATTATAATTTTGGAACACTAGAGAAATATCTTTACGTCTATGTTCACTATATCCTATTTTTTCAATATTAGTATTATTAAATAATATCTCTCCACTTGAAGGACTATCTAATCCCGCTAATAACGATAGTAAAGTTGATTTCCCTGCTCCTGATTTACCTATTATCGCATAAAACTTCCCTACTTCAAAATTATAAGTAATTCCACTTAAAACTTTTGACTTACTATTATCATATAAGTAACTTACATTTTTCAATTTAAAAATCGACATTTCTTATTCCTCACTAATTAATATTCGTTAAAATTTTCTTTGGTTTCATCTTTAAGATTGGCAATAATGCTACAACTACCGAAATAATCACTATAGCTATCATTACTATAACTAGATTAATAATATCTATTCCATTAATAGACATCTTCATTAATTCATCAGCTATTGTTTTTGGTAGATCCTCAGAAAAAATACTTCCCACATTGCTAGCTAAATACTTGATGGTTATCATCTCTATACCAAGTGCAGTTATTAGACCAAATATAGTTACCAATAATACCTCAACTACAAACTGTAACACCAGGTTTATTTTACTAGTTCCTAAAGATAGTAAAATTCCAATTTCGTATGTTCTTTCACGAACCCAAAACATTAATATTAATGATAGTATAACTACTCCAACTACAACACTACCTATTCTTATCATATTAGTTATTTTCGTTATACTTTCTACTGATGATGTAATAAGCTCATAATTTTTATTCGATTTAGAGACCATTACGTTATTTATTCCTAAATTCTCAACAGCTTTAATTATCTCGTCTAACTTAGTTGGATCTTCAACTCCATATTCTACTGAAGTTACTTTATTATTAGCTATTAAATTTGATAATTCTTGACTTGATTTATAATCACTATAAACTGTATTTTCAATGAAATCTGAGCTTAGTCCATTAAAAGTGTTAGTCTTTTCACCAGAGTATATTCCAACTATTTCAAACTCTAATGATTTACCTTCTTGTGATAATTTAATTCTATCTCCCAAATTAACATTATTTAATTCGGCAAATTTTTCGTGAATCATGATTTTATTTTTATCATTTTCCTCAATATGTCTTCCCTTTTCCAATTTTAAAACTTCACTCTTAAAATCTATATTACTGTTAGAAGCGGTAATACCATTCAACATTACTAAATTACTATTGTTTTTTATTTCATCATTTAAAGTAATATTTTGATTCTCTTGGACTACCTTTTTCCCTTCAACAGTAACTGGTTTAGAAAATATATAGTTCTTTGTAGTTATTCCTTTTAATTCTTCAATTTTTTTCAAAGTATCCTTTTCTATTTCCTTATTTGATTTATCTATACTTTCAATAGTAAATCCAAAGTTAACATCTTTATATAGATTTTTAGAGATAGTTCCCACAGTTGTATTTAGTATACTTCCACTCAATAAGAACAACGATATTAGAGTAACAATGAAAAATAAAATGCTATTCCTAACTTTTTTTCTAATAATATAAAGATATGCCCTATTAAAAATACTCATCGGTTTCTCCTTACATTAATTAATATCAGATAATAAATCTTTAGGTTTTCTATAAGCTAATCTGCTAGAAGCAATTCCTACAGCAATGACAATTATTGCAACACCAACAAGTACCACTGTTAGCATATTATCCATACTAACACTTACATCTAAGACAGTAATAATTTTATTTGCACCCTCTACTTCAGCATTAGCCCCTAGATTAACTCCATTAGCTTGATTTGAAATAGTTTTACTTACAGATTTAATAGATTGTTGCAGTATCTGATTCCCGATATTTTGGCTAATTGCACTTCCTACGAAATATGAAGCGATAAAGCTTGGAATACTAATTAATAGAACCTCAAGTATAAATTGACCGATGATATTTGCTTTAGTCGTACCAATCGCTAAACTTACACCTATTTCTCTTCTTCTACTATTTATCCATAAGAATAATATTAGAGACAGAATTACTATACTAAAGATTATTGTACTTATGAATACACCATTAGTTAGACTATAAATTGTATCTAATGACTGTTGAAGAGCTGGGAAGTTTTGATTACTTTTAACTAACATATATTGTTTCCAATTAATAGGAAGCTTTTTAGCATCATTTATTATACTATCAACTTTATCTTTACCATCTACAAGGAATGTTGCATCTTGATAAATTTCTTTACCATCTTCATAGTTGTATAAAGTTTTTGTTGTTTGAGTATCAGCTATAAAAATATTATCATAAAGTTCCATATGACTAGAAGTAGCACCTTTGTTCTGACCTCCAAAAATACCAACTACAGTAACTTCAACCTCTTTATCAGATTTCTTCTCATTATCTGCGTCATTTGGATTACCTTTTAATTTAATCTTATCTCCGACTTTAACTTTATTCTTCTTAGCAAAACCTTCATGAATTAAAACAGAATTTTTATCATTATCAGTTAAATGTCGCCCCTCTTGTAATTTTAACGTCTCTGCAGAGAATCTATCATCTAATGAAGAATCATTAGTTCCAGTTACAATAACAGTTTTAGAGAAAAGTTGTCTTTGCTTGTTGTTTTTCTCTTCTTGCTGATGATTCGCAAGTTTTAAAGGCTCTAAGTCAACTAGATCCGCACTTACGTTCATTCTTTTAACATATTTCTTCACACCTGGAAGATTTTTTATCTTCTCAATATCCCCTCCTATTAAGTTACCTGCTCCCCTAGCAGTACCTTGATTGGTCCTTCTATTTATCTCCATAGAAAAACTACTCGTTATATTTTGAAAAGTTTCTTTTGATAAAGCATCAGTTGATTTTTTAATTGATATAGTACTTAAAATTAATGATGACATAGTAGCTAATATTAGAAAAATAACTAATGATTTAAAACTTTTTCTGGTTATATATAACCATGCCTTTTTTAGAATTGACATTCTTTACACCTCTTTTATTTAATTTTTGTAAATAGT
>CALHQV010000144.1 GCA_938038035.1 uncultured Gemella sp.
GTTATAATATATAAATAAGATATAGAATTAATCGTTTATTGAGAGATACGTTTTTGTATTTCATATACAGTAGACTTTGCTATTCCTACATGTTTTGCAATTGATTGAACAGGTTTTTTCTCTTGGAGCATAGATACTACACTTTCATATATGAATCTATCTTGAGAGTTTTTTGAATTTGCATGGTATTTGAGGGGACGTCCATTATAGACACCACGTTTCTTGGCTTGTTCTATTCCTTGACGTTGTCTTTCTAGTATCTTCTCACGTTCATTCTGTGCAATATATCCAAGTAGAGAAAGGAGTATGTCGAACATAGCGATGTCTAAGGTAGAGTTGCCAGTATTAAAATTAAGGAAAGGAGCATCTACTATTGTTAGAGTTGCTCCTTTATCTTTTATTATTTGTATTATATCTTTTAAATCTTTATAATTTCTGCTAAGTCTATCGAGTGAGGTTATAACAATTTCATCATTTGCACGAATAGAGTTTAGCATTTCATTTAAAATAGGTCTGTTTGTATCTTTTCCACTTTCTTGTTCGCTAAATAGCAATTCAATATTATTGTCTTTCATAATTTTTTTTTGTCTATCTAGGTTCTGGTCTATGGTTGACGTTCGTATATATCCGATTTTCATTTTTTGTACCTCCTGTAATTTAGTTTTTAGACATGTATAACGGACATTTTGTTTGTTGATTTAATAGGGTTGGATTTTGTTCAATATAGGTATACCCATAGTAGTCAATTTGGGCAAAAAAATAGTCGCAACCTTAAATTAAAAGGTTACGACTATTTTAGTAGTTGAATGGTGTTATTCATTCTTTATTCTGTTTACTTACATACATTGTAAATTTTTATTCTTCGGCAGGGAAGTTGGCAGGGTACTTTATGCCTAAAAGTTTATTTTGACTAATTTTTTTAAAAGAAAAAGCCTTAAAAATCAAGGCTTTTATCTATATATTTTACTATAATATTATTCCCATTCAACAAACGTAAAAGTGTGTGGGAAGCCTATTGTTATAGTGTTATTATTGATTTAATCTATTGCTGGAGACGATTTTGGAGACAATCGTAATGATTGATTTCCATAAAAGTCTATTTTTGATTTTTCCGGATGTTTTATTCTTATTAAGCCTACCATATTATTAGCTAGTTCTTTATCTAATCCACTCCAAAGGTGAGCGTAATGCTTTAATGTTATTTCTGGACTAGAATGACCAAGTCTTTTGGATACTATAAGAACGGAAGCATTCACTTCATTAATTAAATATGAAGCGTGAGAATGTCTTAATCCTTTTGCTTGTATTACTGGGACATCAGCCAATTTTGCGTATCTTTTTATTATTCTAGAAATTGTAGATTTAATCATAGGACTACCATCATAGCTTAATATGAAATTCATTTTACCAAATTCAGCTTGTCTTTTTTTCCAAGTTTTTAAGACTTCCACAGTATCTGTATCTAGTGATATTGTTCTTAAGCCTGCCTCTGTTTTTGTGTGGGTTTGACGATACCATTCATTTTTATTTTTAGCAATGAGCATATGATGTACCCTAAGTTCTTTTTTAGTAAAGTCTATGTCGTTCCACCATAGAGCGGTACCTTCATTCACCCTTAAACCAGTAGTATAGTATAAATATAGAAGAGTAAAACATAAATGTTCATAGAAATCTTCTATAAAAATATTACTAAGAACTTTTTCAAAATCTTCTTTAGTCCAATATTGAACAGTAATCTTCCCTTTTGGTATAGCTTTAACTTTTAGTGAAATATTATTTTCTAAGAATTGCATATTAACAGCGAAACTTAGAGTTTTTCTAAAAGTTCCAAAAGTCATAGAAGCATACGCCTGTGAGAAATTACCACCTTTATTTGATAAGAGCCAAGTTCTAAAATTCTGTACATCTCTTAATGATATATCTTTTAACTTTTTTTTGCCAAATCTTTTGATAATCATTTTTAGAGCTGGAGTTCTAGTAGAATACGTTTGTCTACTTACCTCTGATTCATAATAGGGTAAATATGTTGTATTCATAAATTGCTCATACGTCATATCGTAATTGGAATATCCGTTAGATTGAAGATAATCGTTTTTTACTCGAACAGCTTCAATATAAGCTTCTTTTAGTGTGGAAAATGGTTTTCCATTAGACTTTTTTCTAGATTTCTTTTTTATTCTTTTTCCAGTTATATTATCAGTTCCTAAGCTAACTTCATAATAAATCTTTCCAGTATTATCAATATATACATCTTGAAAATTTGTCTTTGCCATAAGTTACCTCTCTTTCTCTAGTAACTTAAAACCAAGAATCTCTTCAACAGCAAAGATAGGAACAGTACCTAATCTTTTATTGTTATATATAGTATATCCTGATTTTACCATT
This sequence comes from uncultured Gemella sp., assembly GCA_938038035.1. Taxonomy (GTDB): domain Bacteria; phylum Bacillota; class Bacilli; order Staphylococcales; family Gemellaceae; genus Gemella. The sequence goes on from CALHQV010000144.1 coordinate 2,386, forward strand.
TTTATTTTAGCTTGTCTAATAATAGCTTTAGCAGTAGCTTCTGGAAATTGTAATTCATTAGTTAAATATTTGTAATCTATTGTTTTATTATTCATAAAATCCTCCTTAAAATCTATTTAATAGTAGAGGATACTTTTTTAATTTATTCATTTGTTATTACCACCTTTACTTCATATTATGTTATAATATAAAGAGTAGAAGAGACCGAAAAATTTCTACTCTTTATATTAATGAGTCACTATTCTAAACTATGGTGACTTATTTTTTATAACATTCTAAATTGTTATCTTCTACTGAAATTGCATATCTTAATAGTTCTGATGGCTTAATAATTTCTACACCGTATCTTTCATAATCAAGAATATAATTACTAACATCATGTCTCTTTGATATAAGAATTTCTATAGCTTTCTTAAAAATTAAGTCTTGTTTATTATTGTTCCTCATTTCGTTCTCCTCCTTTTGAAAAATTCTTTTATTATTAGAATTTCCTCCTTATTATTATCTTTAATAGAATAATTTGCAATATATTCTGGAGTAGGATATAGATTATATTCTTCTATTAAATTTTCTTTAATATCAATACCTTCATCAGGATTAATTATTCCTTTAGATTTTCTGTATATTCTTAACCCTTTAGGATATAAATACAATCTATTACCTTTAATAATTGACTTTTTACCAGATTCAGAATTATCTGTCTCATTTAATTCACTTGTATCTAAATTAGTTAGATAACTAACAACATAATTCGCAATCGAATCTTTTTCAGATAATCTTTTAGTCTTTGTAAATCCTTTTCCCCATAATTCTGCAAGATGAGAATTTTCTATATATAATTTTTTAGGACTTTTTAAAAGAACATGAAGATGAAATTTACCATATTTTGCATGTGGTTCTATCACTGAAATATATTCTACATGCCCATAATGCTTTCTAATTTTCTTTATAAAAATTTTAAAATCATTATATATTGTATTTGGATCAGTGATGATTTCTTTATAAGTTAGTGTGACCCACA
>CALHQV010000145.1 GCA_938038035.1 uncultured Gemella sp.
GCTTTTTAGATATCTAATAAACTGTGCGAGGGTGACTCAACAAAATCTTGTTTCTAGAAATCACGATTTTTGGGTCACTCCTAGTCTTCTTTAAACTTCACACCATTATCTTTCAGTTTTTTGATAATACCTACTCCGATACCATCTAGTTTTTTCAGTTCTTTTTCAGTATAACATTCGATAATTTCTTTATTATACAATTCTACATCGATAAACTTGTTCAATTGTTTGTCCATACCTTTGAAAATAGGATCTTCTCTCATAGCTTCTTTAGATACAGTCTTACGTCCTTCAACAATCAGACTTTGTTTTTTCTCTATATCTTCTCTATAGAATTTCTCTAGTAATTCATAATGATATTTATTAGTCAGATATTCTTTAGCAATACCTGCTGAAAAGGTCATTTCAAAATATTTTTCCTTATTGACACCTTTCACATTACCTGGATTTCCTACTATATAATCTAGAACTTTATTGAAGCCACCTTTAAATATATAACCTACATACTTATTAAGTTTTTTAAGTTTAGTCATATAGTAATGTGCTTCATCAAATTTTTCTTGATTTATGCTGAAGATAGTTAACAATAACAATGTAGCTTCTGAATCTTCATAGTCAAAGCAATCGATATGATCCATCAATGAACTTTCTCTATCCAGGCGAACATACATAAGCGTTAAGAGATCAATAACCTCATGGAAATCCGTTGGATTAGCCATCAGCATAAGTTCATACAGTTTCGCAGCTTCTTCATTCATCCCAGCCTCACTATAATATTCAGCCAGAACATCCGCTATTATCATCTGTTCGGCATCTTCATCATTATCTGAATACATGATATCCTCTTCTAACTCTACAGCCCTATCTAAAGCATCCCTATTTTCCTCATGAAGCTCACGTAAGGCACTAATTTTATTAACGACACTCATATTCCCTTCATCTATCGCATCAACAAGATCACTAAGAGAAGCATCTACCTCATAACCTTCATCGACCAAATTGTAAATACGCTCAAATACCTCCGTAGCCTCGTCTTTACTAGAAAAATGCTTCCCTTCTGTTTTCAAAAACTCTTTAAGCAATATTTCAAATTCTCTATCATGTTTTACCATAAGTCATCCTCCATAAGTTCCATCTGGATATCAAACTCACTATCATCAGCGAACATTACACCGTTTAAATGTAAGTTTCTGATAGTCCCCTTACCTAAACCTTTTATTTTAAGAAATTCTGACTTCGTGATTTTCAAGAAATCTTCTTTTGTTAATAAAAAGTTCTCATGCATAATTTTTAATTTCGTATCTCTAATTGCCATAAACGATTTATCTCGTTTCATGTCAGCAACTGTTATTTCTTTACGATCCGCATACTTATCCAGTTCATCTCCAATTACATATTCACTTTCTCTCACATGCATAAGGAAATCGAAGTAGTACTCTTTGCTTATGAAATAATCGAATTTTATAGTTGTATTAAGCGTATCTAGATACTTACAATCATCGTCTGTACTGAACTCTATCAGTTTAGGATTAGCAATTCTGTCAAACACATCCGAAATGTATTTATTATTCTTTATCAATTTATTGTAAAACGCAACAGCCTCTTTCTCCTCACCTTTCATCAAGTGATAGAAAACTTTTGATAATAAAACTACATCATCATTTTTCCCGCGTTTACTCAAAAGTTTGTAGTAGTGGTTAAGCATTCCAAAATCATTTAATATCAGACTGGCTACTATAAAATTGTGATACATCGGTAATAAAACTTCATCAGCCATATCTAAAGCCATATAAAACGGCTGATATGCATCCCAAACTTTATTGTATAGCTTATTACCTAAATAAAATTCCGCAAGGTGGTGACAAACCATTAGATGAAGGTAGTTAATCGGAAATAGTTTACCATCCACAAAAACTTCTTCAAAAGTATATACCTCATCTTTTAGACGTAATAATGCTAATTCTATTTCATATTCTGTACAATCTTTACTAACAATTTTCCAGACTCTAGCATCCACATTATACTTACATAAAGCTATCGCGTCTTCAATATAAATCGCGTAGTCAGGATTATCGATATTCTCAATGAATTCCGTAAAAAGTCTCATCGATTCCTTAAAATCAGATTCAAGCTCTTTAGAAGAGAATTTAATCCTACTATAGCCATGATTAAGCTCGAAGTCTCTATAAGTTTTGTTCCTAATTCCTGTATATCCTTTTTTGTTGACAGGAAATTCTATAATTTTTTTATTATTCATGTCTGCCCCCTCCTTCTTCTTTGAGTAAATCTATAAAAATTACAGAGATTTTAACAATCGGCTTTTGTATTAAAATTTTTATAAAATTCACCCTTCCTTCAACTTTATTCTACACCATATTTTAATATAATACAAACTTAACAATCAGCAAATTTATAAATAAGAAGAATAAAAAATAATTTATGGTGGTTAACATAAATAAAGAAACTTATCTCATACTTAATGAGATAAGTTTCTTTATAACCTTTCTTAAGATAAAACAAGGGAAGTAGCTAGCCATTTTAACTCGAAACGCACATACTTCACTTTGTGTGTGAATATTAAATATTAATAATGACCACCCCTGAAAAGGGGTGGTTTTCTCTTCGGGTATAACCCTTTGTTACTAACACGCACCTCAAGGCGCTGGCTTTCACATTCGTTCAAGCCCTATTGTATTTTAACGCCCGCTACCCGTTAAACGGGTCTATCTATTTTTTCTTATTTCCAAATGGATTTGTATATTCCTTTGTTGTCAGCTTATCTATTGCAATATCATGCGATTCTTGTTCTCTGATATATTTTCTTATTGTACTTTCATTTAATCCTACAGTACTTACATAGTATCCTTCTGCCCAAAACTTTCTATTTCCATACTTGTATTTCAAGTTTGAATGCATATCAAATATCATCAATGAACTTTTCCCTTTCAAATATCCCATAAAACTTGATACACTATATTTGGGTGGTATTGATAACAACAAATGTATATGATCTGGCATTATATGTCCCTCTATTATTTCTACACCTTTATATTTACATAACCTTTTTATTATATCTACTATATCTCGTTTATATTGATTAAATTCTATTTTTCGTCTATACTTAGGTGTAAATACAATATGGTATTTACACAACCACTTTGTATGCGATAAACTATTATGTTTATTTGCCATAATTAAAATCATCCTTTCTTTATTTTAGAGCTTGAACTACTCTTATTTTATCAAGAAAGGATGATTTTTCAATTGTTTAACCTTTGTCTCTCACCCGCATAGCAGGTGGTTTTTTGTTTCGGAGACTTCGCCTCCTCAACTGGCTAAAGCCTTTAATAGAAAAAAAGCTATACTACTTAAGATAGCATAGCTTCCTCCTAATTTTCAAAATCAACCGAATTTGACAAAGAAGTCCGAATTTGACAAAGAGCCAAAAAGCACTCCTGATTTACATCAAGAGTGCTTCTTCATTTACTATATCAAAATAATCTTACTTTTGTAATAGTTTGTATTATTTTTGTTTGCGTCTTCTTGCAACCGCTGCTAATCCTAAAATTGCTAATCCTAAACCAGCTAATGTAGAGTTATTATCTGCGATACCAGTATTTGGTAATACTTTTTCACCAACTTTAGCTACTGGAGCTTTTGGTGCTTCTGGTTTTGTATTTTCAGAAGGTTTTTCTGGTTTAGCTGGTGTTGATGGTTCAACATTCTTAGGTGTTACTGTTACTGGTACTTCTACTTCTACGATTTCTCCTGTTGGTAGTTTCACCTTAACTTTAACACTTGGTTTTTGTCCTGGTGTTTCAGTTGTTGGAATTTCTCCTATTTCCACTATTTCTGCACCTTTTGGAAGATCTATATGTAATTGAACATCTTCTTTAGTAACCGGGTCCCCTACTGCTACTACTATTGGTGTAGTTTCAATCGTTGGTTTTGCCGGAATATCTTTTGGTGTTACGACTACTGGTACATCTACTGTAATCTTACGTCCATCTGGTAATTGAATTTCCACTGAAACAACTGGTTTTGTTCCTGGTGTTTCAGTTGTTGGAATTTCTCCTACTTTTGTTACAGTCCATCCTTTTGGTAATTCGATATGTTTCTTAACATCTTCTGGTGTAACTGGAGTTCCTACTGAAACTACTACAGGTGTTACTTTCGGTGTTACAATTACCGGTATATTCATAGTTATTCTAATTCCATTTGGTAATTCAATAACAACTGGGATACTTGGTCTTTCACCTGGAACATCTGTTGTAGGTTTGTCACCAATAGAGATAACTTTCGCTCCTTTTGGAATGTGTTTTTCAACATCTTCCGCAGTAACTGGATCACCTTGTTTTTTAACAATATCTTTAATAGGTGTTACATTCACTGGTACTTCTACTATAACAACTTTTCCATTTGGTAATGTGATTGTTACTTTTACTGGATCTTTCTTACCTGGTGTTGTTAAATCTGGAATGTTTTCTACCTTAGTAGTTGCTCCCTCTGGTACTTTAATTTGTTTTAAGATATCTTCTGGAGTCAGTTTGTCTTTTGTTACTGGTGTTTCAATTGGTGTAATTGGGGTTACATTTACTGGCACTTCTACTGTAACTACTTTTCCATTTGGTAATGTAATTGTAACTTTTACTGGATCTTTCTTACCTGGTGTCGTTAAATCTGGAATATTTTCTACCTTAGTAGTTGCTCCTTCTGGTACTTTAATTTGTTTCAAGATATCCTCTGGAGTCAATTTATCTGTTGTAACTGGTGTTTCAATTTCCTTAATTGGCGTTACATTTACTGGTACTTCCACTGTAACTACTTTTCCATTTGGTAATGTCACAGTTACTTTCACTGGATCTTTCTTACCTGGTGTTGTTAAGTCTGGAATATTTTCTACCTTAGTAGTTGCTCCTTCTGGTACTTTAATTTGTTTCA
>CALHQV010000146.1 GCA_938038035.1 uncultured Gemella sp.
ATATAGAAATGTAACTAAAATATACTTAAAAAAAGGAGAGGAATAATGCAATTTGGAAAAAAAGCCGCTGTATCATTTGTAACAGCTACATTACTACTAACTAATCTACATGTAATGAATTTTAATAATTTAGAGAAGAATTGGGTATATGCTGAAGAAAATGGAAAGGCTGATGCCGTATCTAATACTTCTGAACATACTTTTAAAGATGAGGACAAAGTTAAAATTATTGTTTCTTTAAAAGAGGATAAAGTAGATCCTAATTCATTGAAAACTGAAGAAGGAAGAAAAGAACGTGAAAAAAGTACTAAAGAACCACGTGAACGAGCACTAAAAGAAATAAAAGATAAAGGTGTCGATTATAAAGTATTATTTGAATATGATACACTTTTAAACGGATTTTCTTTAGAGACTTCATATGCTGATGCTAAAAAAATTCAGGCGATGGATTTTGTAAACAGTGTTGAAGTGAGTGTTGATTATGAAGTTCCTGAAACTACTACAAAAAATAATGAAGACGATACTGCTTTAAAAAATACAGTTATCGATAGTAATAGAATAATCGGTGTTCAAGGACTTTGGGATAAAGGGTATAAAGGCCAAGGAAGAGTAGTAGCAGTAATTGATTCAGGTTTAGATCCTAATCATGATATATTACATCTAACTGATGCTAGTAAAGCTAAATATAAAAATAAAGCTGAACTAGAATCTGTAAGAGAAAAAGCTGGAATCGATTATGGTAAATGGTATAGTGATAAACTGATTTATGCATTTAACTACTACGATTGGGATAATAACTTAAAAGAGAAAAAAGATAAATCTCACGGTATGCACGTTGTTGGAACTTCAGTAGGTAATCCAACAAAAAAAGCACCAAATAATGAGTATGTAGCAGGAGTTGCTCCAGAATCACAATTAATCTTTATGAGAGTTTTCTCGGATAAACAAGGTGGAGCGAAGACTAGTACGTTTTTATATGTTAAAGCTATAGAAGATGCTGTTAAATTAGGGGCGGATTCTATTAATATGAGTTTAGGTGCTACTGCAGGTGCAGTAACTGAAGTTGGTCAAGGTACTATTGATGCAATTGCACTTGCTAAAAAAGCTGGGGTTAATGTTGTAGTCGCAGCGGGTAATGATAATGTATTTGGAAATGGTCAAAGTAAACCAAGTGCTTCTAATCCGGATTATGGATTAATTGGAACGCCATCGGTAACGCCTGATTCAATAGCTGTAGCGGCTATAAACAATAGTGTTATGAATACTGAAGTAATGACTGTTGTTGGATTAGAAGGAAATGAAGAGTGGGATAATGGTGAAGCTACAATTAGACCATTTGCTAAAAGATTTAATCCGAAAACTGAGTACTCATACTTTAATGCTGGCTATGGTTTAGAAAATGATTTTAAAAACCAAGATGTAAAAGGTAAAATTGCAGTAATGATGCGTGGAGGTGGAAATACTTTCGCGGATAAAGTAGCAGCTGCTAAAAAAGCAGGAGCTGCTGGTGCTGTTTTATATAATACTAAAGAAGGTGGAGAAGAGTTACTTAATGTTGCATTAAATAATTACGATAGTGATTTTCCTGTAGTGTTTGTTGGATATAAATTCGGTAATTTATTAGCAACCTATCCAGATTATTATAAATTAAAATTTACAGGACATTTCAGTAAGAGACCTCACCCACAAGCAAACCAACTTGCTGATTTTACGAGTTGGGGAGTAACTGGCGATGGACTATTTAAGCCAGATGTTACGGCACCTGGTGGTGATGTTTATTCTTCATTCAATAATGGAACGTATGGATTAGATAGTGGTACAAGTATGGCTTCACCACACGTAGCTGGAGCTGTATCTCTAATGAGACAAGTATTCCAGGAAAGATATCCTGACCTTCAAGGTGAAGAGTTACAGAAATTAATAAAACACCTATTAATGAGTACTGCGATTCCAAATTATAATAATGAAACAAAAGCATTTACATCACCTAGACAACAAGGAGCTGGAGTTATTGATGTATCAAAAGCGGCTTTTGGTGATTTATACGTTACTGGAGATAATGATTATGGAAGTATCTCTTTAGGTAATGTTCAAGATACATTTAAGTTTAATGTAGTATTACATAACTTATCAGATCAACCAAAAGAACTTGTTTATAAGTCTTATCTAAATACTGATGGTGTAGAAAATGGAAAAATTACTCTAAAACCAAGACAGTTATCAGAAAGTAATGGAGGAGAAACTGTAGTTGTTCCTGCTAAAGGAGAAAAATCTGTTACGATTACTGTTGATGCTACTCAATTTAGAAATGAATTAGAAGGGCAAATGCCAAATGGTTATTATCTTGAAGGATTTGTAAGATTCTTTGATCCTAAAGATACGAATACTGCTGTTGCAGGAATTCCATATGTTGGATTTAAAGGTGAGTTCCAAAATCTACCAGTAGTTGAAAAACCAATATATGAATTTAAAGGAAATGAAAAACCATTCTATTATTATAAACCTAATACAACAGAGCGTGATGATAAAAATAACTTTACTTCATTAGTTACTGTTGATGTAAATGGTGAAGAAAAGAACATCAAAGTTTTAGGAGAGTATAATGATCCTAAGACTAAGTCTAATTATTTTGGTAAATTAGCATTTTCTCCAAATGGTGATAGACAACACGATGAAATTGGATTTAAAGCAACATTCTTAAGAAACTATGAGAATCTGAAATTATCAGTTTATGCTAAAGACGATGTTGAACGTAAAAATCCATTATATGAAAATGGTAATGTTTCTGGTAAAAAGAACTTCTTCCATAACAAGTCCACTAATAAAAAAGCCGTGTTAGTTACTGAAACAAACTGGAAAGGCCAAGATAAAAATGGAAATCCATTACCAGATGGTGAATATCAATATGTAGTTAGTTATAGTCCTGTTGCAACAGGTGCGAAGATGCAAGAAACAGCATTTAACGTTACACTTGATAGAGTTGCACCACAAATTGTTGGTACAGGTGGAGTTTATGACGAAAAAACTAGAACATTTAAACCGTATGCAGTTAAAGAAAGTGGAAGTGGAGTACTTTATAAGAAATTAAGCTATAAAGTTACTAAAAAAGGTAAAGATGGAAAAACTGTTGAGAAAGAAGTGGAAGTAGAACCAAATATAGATGGTACTTTTACTCTTCCAGAAAAAGTATCTCTTGATAAATTTACTTATGAAGTAGGTGACTTTGCAGGAAATAAAGATAGTGTTGGAATTTCAAAAGTTCAAAATACTGAAAAGGGTACTGTAGAAGTTAAAACTACAGCTAAAGATGGAACAGGTGATTATTCTACTAACGTAAGATACGCTATAAAAAATGAAAAAGGTGAGTTAGTAGGAGAAGACTTCACGAAAAATGGTAAGAACCTAACAGCTCTACCATATGGTAAATATACTGTACAAGTAGTTCTTACTGATGAAGCTCTTAAATTAACTAGTCCTAAAGAAGTAGCTTTTGAGATTACTAAAGATGATTCAACTAAGACCGTAGAATTTACATTTGAAGAACAAAAGAGAAATACGACTATAATTAAATTTGATAAAGTTATACCTGCTGGAGCAAAAGTATTTGTTACAAATGAACAAGGTGAAAAAACAGAATTATCAAGAAGTCTATATAGTGAAAAAGAATTCCAAAAACGCTTAAACAATGGTAAATATATTGTTGAAGTAGTATTACCTGAAGGATATAGATCTTCTGAAAATAACTTTGAACTTGTAGTAGGGAACGGACGTAATACAAAAGAACTACAATTGAGTGTAGCTCAGAAAGTAGCTAGCATTACAACTGCAGAAGGTGCAACTACTCCAGCAACTGTTGAGTTTGGAGATGCTAAACTTTATAATGATTATAAACTTGTAGTTAGCGATGTTGAAAAAACTAGTCAAGAAAAAATACTTAAACAGTTAACTGACAGTAAGATTGATTTAACTAAATATGATGTTGTATTTTATGATATCCATTTAGAAGATAGAAATAATAAAGTTGTAGAAGTTGACGGAACTAGAAAAGTTACTCTATCATTAGATAAAATGCCAGCGAAATTTGGTCATGAGAAAAAAGATGGAGCAATTGAGCCAGTTAACGGTGAAGTAGTTGACGGTAAATTTGTCTTCACGGTAGATGGGTTTAGTAATTTTGTGGCTCTTGTAGAGAAAAATGCACCTAAAGAAGAGGTTAAAGTAGATAAGAGTCAACTAAAATTAGCTTCTGATAATTTCAAAGTTACAACTGATAGTGATAAGTATGAATATGCGTCATTAGATGCTAAAGAGGCATACAACAAAGCAATTAATAAAGCTAAACAATTGTTAGAAGATGAACATGCAACACAAGAAGAAGTAAATAAAGCTGTTGAAGAGTTAAATGTTGCTATTTCTAAACTTACTGGTGTTAAACCAAAAGAGGCAAAAGGTGAACCGGAAAAAGTAGAACCACCAAAAGAATATACAGGGGTTCAAGCTGGAGCAGTGGTAGAGCCAGAGAAAAGAGAGGAACTTAAAGAGTATACTGGTAAAGTAGAACAACCAAAAGCAGAAACTCCTAAAGAAGATAAAGCTGAGCAACCAAAAGTAGAAGCACCAAGTGTCGATAAAAAAGAGCTTGCGGCTGAGGTTGAGAAAAATGGAGAACTTACATCACAAGATAGCTTTAAAGAAGCTGATGAAGCAGTTAAGAAAGAATATAAAGAAGCTCTTAAAGCGGCTAATTTAGTATTGTCTAATGCAAATGCAAAACAAGATGAAGTAAATAGTGCATTAGAAACTCTTAAAAAAGCATCAGAAAAAGTAAGTAAAGGAAAATCTAAATTATCAACATTACTAGGTAATGTATTTAAGAAAGATAAAGATAAAGAAAGTGTTGGCCTAGCAGATGTTGCTAAAAATCAAGGAATGGTAGCAGACAATTCCCAAGTAAATCTAGGAACTGTAGGAAAATCTAATTCTCTATTAGCTAAAACAGGAACATTAGCTTTACCTACAACTTTTGTAGGACTTGCATTAATTTGTTTAGTATACGTACTAAGAAGAAGAAAAAATACTAAATAATATGTTAAAAAATAATTCTCTTTAACAATTGTGTTAAAGGGAATTATTTCTTTGTTTGAAAATAATTAAAAAAGTTCTTGACATAATTTGATGAAAAATGTATAATAAATATTGTTCTTGATATGGCGGCTGTGGCGAAGTGGTTAACGCATCGGATTGTGGTTCCGACATTCGGGGGTTCGATTCCCCTCAGCCGCCCCATTT
>CALHQV010000147.1 GCA_938038035.1 uncultured Gemella sp.
GCTGCCTAGATCTTATTTCCTATTTTTCTCCATGCCCCGAATTTGACAAAGAGCCAATATTCTAAATCCTGCAGCAACCATTAAGAAACCGCCACAAGCTTTAAAGTCGTTAATCATTTCAGGTGTCGTAAGTGGAACTATTAATCCTGCTGATAAAAATAAAAACGTAAAAATAACAAACTGTGGTACAGCTATTAGTGAAACAATATACCCAAGATTACAAGCAAAAATAGCAGCGGTAAAGAAATCCAAAATAGACTTCGTAATTAATAAACTAGGATCTCCTGTTATTCCTTCACTAAGACTTCCATATATCCCCATTCCACTAGAACAAAACAGCACTATAACCGTAATTAATGTAGCTAAAAACTCCGTTTCTGACATAGACGTATTAGGTTTCGGAACTACTTTTACCATGAGTTTTTGCATTTTTTGACATGCTCTATAAACTAAATCTCCAAGATTAAAGAATAATCCTACCAATGTACCTATAATAATCGCGAATATTACCGCAGGCATATATTTCATAAGACCAATCAACGCTATTCCCATTCCCATCGAACAAAGCCCAAATATCATATTCAATTGTTCTTTATACTTTTCAGGTAATTTATCTCCCAACACTGCCCCTGCTATACCTCCTAAGAATATAGCAATCGTATTAATTATTATTCCTGTTGGCATTCTATATATCCTTTCTCTTCAGACTATCTATCATAAACACTCCAACATCTATAATATGAAGGTTTGTAATTTTTTCAAGTTCTTTTTTGATATAAGGAAAATGAGTACACCCAAGAACAACAGCTTCTACATTCGTTAATTCAAAATAATTAAACAATGTCTTAAAGTTGAAATCTTCAACTATTTGTTCAGGTTTATTCCCCTCTTCTATCGCTTTAACAAGCTCTAACATTGATAATCCAAGTACACGTAGACGCGGATTTGAAACATAAAGATTGTTTTCAACACCTGTAAGACCATGAGAGTTTGCTGCCATAACAGCCAAATACTTATACTCAAGACCTAGATTTCTATACATCTGCATAGGAGTAATAATAGAAATATTCATTTTTTCCGCCAATCTATCAAAATCGACTACAGAACTAAGTGAGTTACAGTATACAAAAATTGCATCACAACCTTTCTCTTTTAGTTCATCAATAATCTTTACAATAATATTTTCACGTTCCTCGTCTTCTAAAGCTTGAAACGTAGTTTGCTCTACTGGATTATTAGAAATTGGTACTAAAACTACGTCATCATACCCATATGAATTTAGTAACTCCGCACCTAATTTCGAATCAATTGGCGTTCCAGCCATAACCGCTATTTTCATTAAAATTCCTCCTGCAACTTAGCCATTATTTTACAAAATCACACTTAATTATAAACTTCTCTACGATGTTTGAAATTAATAGCGATTATAATAAGTCTATCATCTTCTATTCTCGCTATTAAACGATAATCCCCTATCCTGTATCTCCAGTAACCTTTTTTATTGCCTACTAAAGCTTTTCCCTTACTACGCGGATCATCAGTATTACTCAAATTTTTTTCAATCCAATTAAATAAAATCTTCAAAGTTTGTTTATCTAATTTCTTTAAATCTTTTTTTATCGCTTCATCAAAAACAATTTTATACATTATAGATCAAACTCTTTCTTTAAATCATCAAACTCTATTAGAGTTACCTCGCCTTTCTCCTCACGACTTTCGAAATCTTTTATAAGTTGAAGATCATACTCATCCTCAATTTTTTCAAGCGCAAGTTGCTTAATAGTAGTTGATAGTTTACCACCGTATAAGCCAGAAATAGAGTTAAAAATCTGTTCTTCCTCTTTATTTAATCTTAATGTTAAAGTAGTCATTCTTCTCACCCTCTTAATGTGTTACTTTTGTAATACAATTATACACCTAAAAAGAATAGTAATCAATAATAATCACTTAGAACTTAATACAAAATAAGACCCCAGGATTTCTCCTGAGGTCTATAGTTATTTGGGAACAACTCAACAATCCCGATTTCAGATAAATCGAATTTATTGGGTCATCCTCTTTATGGGGCTAAATCAATATTTTATTTAATATCAATTTTCAATTCATCATTTACATAATCTAAGTGGATTTCCATTCCATCTTCGATACCATGACGGATTAATTCAACTGAAAGTTTGTTTTCGATTTGACTTTGGATGAATCGTTTAAGTGGACGAGCACCGAATTTCATATCGAATCCTGCAGTTGCAACCCAACTAGAAATATTATCAGTATAAGTTAAAGTAATATTTCTATTAGCGATACGCGCAACAAGTTGGTTAAGAAGTTTATTAGCGATTCCTTTAATATTATCTTGTGTTAATGGTTTGAAGATAATTATATCATCCATACGGTTAAGAATTTCTGGTTTGAAGTATCCGTAAAGTTGGTTAGTAACATTTTTACGAGTTTCTTCAGTAATCACACCGTCTTTAACTTCTTCTAATAGTTCTAATGAACCGATGTTAGAAGTCATGATAATAATTGTATTTTTGAAGTCAACTACTACACCTTTAGAGTCTGTAAGTGTACCTTCATCTAATAATTGTAATAAGATGTTGAATACATCAGGGTGTGCTTTTTCGATTTCATCCATTAAGATAATGCTATATGGATTACGTCTTACACTCTCAGTAAGTTGACCACCTTCTTCATATCCGATGTATCCTGGAGGGGCTCCGATTAAACGGCTAACTGAGTGTTTTTCCATGTATTCACTCATGTCAATACGCACGATGTTACGTTCATCATCGAACAAGTTAAGAGCTAGTGCTTTAGCAAGCTCAGTTTTACCTACCCCAGTAGGACCTAAGAATAGGAAGCTACCGATTGGTCTGTTAGGATCTGCGATACCAGCACGAGAACGTAAGATTGCGTTAGTTACACTCTCTACAGCTTCATCTTGACCTATTACTTTTTCATGAATAGTATCAGCTAGATGTAATAATTTTTCTTTTTCAGTTTCAACTAGACGAGTTACAGGGATACCAGTCATTTGACTAACGATAAATCCAATCTCATCTTCAGTAACTTCTTGTTTTAGAAGTTTGTATTCTTCATGTTTAGATTTCTCTTCTAATTCTTCTAACTCTTGAGTCAATTTTGGTAAAGTAGAATATTGTAACTCAGAAGCTTTTTCTAAATCATAGCTATTTTGAGCTTGTTCTAATTCAACTTTAACTCTATCGATTTTTTCACGAAGATTTTTAACAGCTGATAATTTTTCTTTTTCACTATCAACTTGTAATTGAAGTTTATTTTGTTCTTCTTTTAGATTAGCTAACTCTTCTTTTAAGTTTTCTAAACGTTTTTTAGACACATCATCATCTTCACTACTTAAGGCTTTTTCTTCTATTTCAAGTTGCATAACTTTACGATTAATTGTATCTAATTCCGCTGGGTTAGAAGAGTTTTCAGTTTTAATAGTAGCACAAGCTTGGTCGATTAAATCGATAGCTTTGTCAGGTAAGAATCTATCAGTAATATATCTATTAGATAATTCAGCAGCTTCTACAATTGCACGGTCAGAGATTTTCACACCGTGGTAAACTTCGAATCTTTCTTTAAGACCACGTAAAATTGAGATTGTATCTTCTACAGTAGGCTCATTAACAAGAACTTTTTGGAAACGACGTTCTAATGCAGAGTCTTTTTCGATATATTGGCGATATTCATTAAGAGTTGTAGCACCGATACAGTGTAGTTCACCACGAGCAAGCATTGGTTTTAAGATGTTACCAGCATCCATTGCTCCATCAGTTTTACCAGCACCAACAAGCATATGAATTTCATCGATGAATAGAATGATTTTTCCATCTTTTTCTTTAACTTCTTTTAATACAGCTTTTAGTCGTTCTTCGAACTCACCACGATATTTAGCTCCTGCCACTAAACTAGTAAGGTCAAGTTCGAATACAGTTTTGTCTTTAAGACTTTCAGGTACATCACCGCGTACAATACGTTGAGCCAGTGCCTCAACAATAGCAGTTTTACCTACCCCAGGTTCCCCTATCAACACTGGATTATTTTTCGTTTTTCTTGATAAAATTCTTATAACATTTCTTATTTCTTCATCACGTCCTATCACAGGATCAATTTTACCACTACGTGCAGCTTCTACAAGATCACGACCATATTTTTCTAAAACTTCGTAGTTGTTTTCTGGATTTTCGTTCATAACTTTTTTACCTCCTCTGATATTATCGATAACAGCTACTAAATCTTTTAACGTAGTTACTTTATCGATATATTTTTTTACTATACTATTTTTCAAATAACTCGCTAGAACGATATGTTCACACGAAATAAATTTATCTTCATATTTCTCTTTATATTTATTAGCTTCTATTAATAAAGCATTCAAATCATTACTTAGATAATTAGCGTAATTGATATTATCTCCTTCTACACTATTAACTTTCGCAATTTCGTCATCTAACTCATGAGTTAAATTCACCTTATCAACATTTACTCTTCCTAATATATCACTATATAAATTACTACCAGTAAGAGCCGCTTTTAAGAACATCTCACTCGTAATACTTTGACTTTTTTTCTCAGTTGCAAATTCGGAAGATTTCGCTAAGATTTCTTTCACACTATTTGTAAAACTATTAATATCCATTGTAAATCTCCTTTGATTAAATTATTAGATCAAAAGGTTCACTTATACGTTACCAGTATCTCTAATAAAATAAAGATACTCTCCTAAAAAGATACACCTAAATACTCAATAAACTAAAAGGTTTTATGGATTATATTTAAGTTTTATCTTTTTGACCTTCTTTGACCTTAAATAAATTATAACATGTTTGACCTTTTTTGACAATAGTTTTTTTAAAAAAATTTTAAAAAAGAAAAACATCAGTAATATCATAGTATTACCAATGTTTCACGTTAGATTTTATTTCTTAGAGTTTTGTTTTTTATATAGTAATTCAATAGCTTTATTCAATCGTCCTTCTAATGAATCCCTATGTCTTTCATCTCTTTCTATACCTTCTTGTAGAATAAGTATTTCATTTTCGTAGTCTTTAATTTTTCTGTACGCCATAGCATAAGAGCGATATAATGCAGGTGCACTATAACCTTTTTCTCTTGCTATATCAAATAATCTTATAGACTCTTTTATATTTCCTGCTTTTCTTTCATCTTCACCTTCTAGATAAAACGAAAATCCTTCATCAAATCCTCTATCCCAATCATCAATATTCTCTATTTCAGTTAATGGAATTCTTTCAGATTTTTCCATTAATACTACTTGATCAATTTTAATCTTTTCTTTTGTTTTAACCTCAACAGTATCATCAATTTCCTTTGCTTCAAGAAGTAATTCATTCATTTTCACTTCATCAATACTTGTTGAGTTAACTAAATATTCCTCAAAATCATCATCCAAGCCATACTCTAAAATACTATTCCATCTCTCTATTCCTTCATTATAAGAATCAAAAATATAAGCAGATAATCTATTTAATAACATTGAATTCGAAAAGAATATTCTAGCATAATTAATTCCACCTTCTGTTTCAGTGCAATCTTCATTAACATACTCATTGAAATCTATTCTACTCTTATCACATATAATATATTTACCTTTTTTTTGAATTTTAAATCTTAAGAAATTTACACCATTAACTCTAATATCAACATACTTTGAACTATTTCTAAAAAATGAAATAGTTCCAATGTCTACTCCTCTACTTTTTAGAACATATAGAATGTGTGCACAAACTCGTAAGTCTTCATCTGTCGGTATATTTTTCTTTTTTCTATAGTTTATTGGACCATCTTTACATTTTAATCTATATAATTCAATCAAACTTATAAATATTTCACCACATGCTATTGCATCGGTAAGAGCTCTATGTGACTTTTCATTACTAATATTGAAATATTCTTCCAAAGTACTTTGCTTATAATTTTTTATATCTCCTATATATAATTTTGCTAACTGTAAAGTATCCATATACTTCAAACTTAAACTAATTTGACTTCTATTAAAAGCATATTCTAGAAATCCAAAATCAAAATTAGCATTGTGCGCACAAAAAATTATTCCTCTACTAGCAGGAATCTTAACAAAATCATAAAAAGATTTAATAACTTCATACTCGCATGGTTCATTCTTTACCATTTCATTAGTAATGCCATTTATACTAGTAATTTTTGCAGAAATTGGAATTTTAGGATTTATAAGCATGTTAAACTTATTAATTATCTTTCCGTCTTTAAAATGAGCAGCACCAATTTCCAATATTCTATCTTCATATGAACTTAATCCTGTAGTCTCTAAATCCACAGCAATAAATTCATTTATAGAACTAATATCTTCAGTTGATGTAATTTTTCTAAAATCAACAACTATGTTTTCAGGTTGTTTAATAAATCTTTTAAAAAATTTAAATATGTTCATCTACATACTTTCCTTTATAATTATCCTTATTATTCCTTCTCACTCACAAAACCATTTTTTTCTAATAGTTCTTTAGTTACTTTTTCTATTCCTGAAGATTGTGCATAGAAGTCAGCGAATTTCTTAGTCCATGTTTTTGTCTCACGTGCTTCAGCAAAGTCTACCATAGTTTGACGGTATTCTTTTAATACTTCTACATTTGATTTAGGGAATTCATTGTATCCTACATTAGCCGCGTCTGGTAATCTTGGTTTAACTTTTTCCGTAGATAACTCTTCATCTTTAACACCGATACTTAGTCCACATAGGAACAATGCATTTTCTGGAATATTTAGTAATTCAGAAATCTTATCTCCAAAACCTCTTACTCCACCACAATAAACAATTCCGTATCCTAAAGACTCAGCAGCTAAAGCAGCATTTTGCATCGCAATACCAACATCTAAAGTACCGATAATTAATGGTTCATATTGATTAGAAATATCAAACTCTCCACCTTCGATATCAAACGCTAATTTGATATTAGTGTAGTCTAAACAATATAGTAAGAATGCAGCAGAATTCTCAATATGAGCTGCATTACCAGGTGCTTTATCACGGATTAAATCAGCGATTTGTTGTTTAGTCTCACCTGTAGTTACGATAATACTATAGTGTTGACCATTCATCCAGCTAGATCCTTGTTTAGAACTAGCGATGATTTGCTCAAGATGTTCCTTAGGTAGTTCTTTTCCTTTTACAAAACTACGAGTCGCACGATGATCTAGCATCGTTTTAATTACTTCATTCATATGTTACCTCCGAAATTTTCTAGTAATAGTAACTTAATTATAACGTGAAAAAGAATAGAATGAAAGAAAATAGGCTGATAAGATTCAACATATTTAATCTTTATGAAAATACACTATATCCATCCCATCCTTTATATTTTCTATCTCACCTGTCCTCTTATAACCCAACTTCTCATATAAATAAATATTACCTTGTTCTTGTAAAATTGTATCTAGTTGCCAATGATGTGAACCATATATTTTTTCTACTTCTCTCATAGCAAGTTGAGCTAGTCCTTGATTTCTATATGCTGGCACGATCAAAATAGGAGATATACGTTTTCTACTTCCATCATTTTTATCTATAACTCTAACGACTCCAACTTTCTCATTATTTCTAGTTATAAAATAGTAACTAGTCAACGGTTGTTTATATTTATTCAAAACATTCTCATAACTTTCTGTCGCCGGACTCATATCATAATCCTGATACTTCTCTAATAGACTCTTAAACGCTTCTACTTGCATTTCCCATATTTCTTTTATATCAGATTCTGTTGCTTTTACTAATGTAATACTCATTTATTATTCCCCCTGTTCACTAGTTATCAACTATAATACTTGTAGAATCACGAATTGACTTGAAAATGAGTTTATATTATATTTTATATAACTACAATCCTCTTCTTTCCCATTCTTTTATAATTCTCTCTACCTCTTCGTCTGTCCAACCATCAACAAATCTTGTTGCTCGTAATTCCTGATCTGAAAGATTTTCAATATCAGTAGGTTTATATTTATCTCCAAAAATTATCTCACTAAGTTTTTTACCTTTATTGTTTTCTTTTTCTGTCATAACCCTTACCTTCTTATTCATAAATTTTTAAACTAAAATATTAATATGTTGTGAATTTAACTGCTATACTAAAGTTTCAATGTTATTTTAACACAAAATTCCAATAAAACAAATTACTAATCACATCCAAATAAAATTCTAAACATCTCACTAAATTTAATATTCAATTATAGCAT
>CALHQV010000148.1 GCA_938038035.1 uncultured Gemella sp.
TCCAACTCCACCTGTATTATCTACAGCTGTTACTGGAATCGGTGTTATTTGTTCATTTTTCGTTACTGTAGCATCTGCTGCTGTAATTGTTGGCGGTACAGTGTCACGTTTAGTTACAGTAAAAGTAAATGTTACTGGATTAGCTTTATTACCTGCATTATCAGTAGCGTTAAATGTAATTGTATTTGTTTTACCAACATCTTCTGCAGTTGTTGTAATAGTAATTGTAGTTACTTTTTCAGTATCAGTAATTTTTACATTAGTATTTGTTGCTTTACCAGAAAGAAGTCTAGTACCATATTTTGTAGTGAAATCTTTACCGTCAATATTAACAACTTTATTATCTGTCGCTGTTAATGTGAATGTTACTTTTTCACCTTCTACTACTGTTTGGTTAGCTGGTGAGATTGTTAATTTAGGTGGTTGGTTATCTGGTGCTTCTAGTACTGTAACTGGTACATTTACATTTTCAGACGATCCATCTGGATATGTTACTTTTACTACAGCATTCCCAACGTTTCCTGGCTTAGCTGTTGATGGTTTGCTTACAACTGTTAATGTTCCAGGTGCATAGTTACTTACTTTTGCTTTTACAGCATCATCAGAAATGACTTGTCCTTGATTTACAGTTAATCCTGCTCCTGTTGGATTGTGAGTATCTGCTTGGCTTCTTACTGTAATTGTAATTGTTTTTTCAGCTTTGTTTCCATTTTTATCATAGGCTTTAATCGTTACTGTACTATTTCCTGGTTTTCCTGTTGGCGTTCCCGTAATTCGTCCGTTTGAATATGTTAATCCTGATGGTAATCCTGATACTTCAATCGGATTATTATCACGCATTCCAACTCCGCCTCTATTATCTACGGCTGTTACTGGAATTGGCGTAATTTGTTCACGGCTTGTTACTGTAGCATTATTTGCCGTAATCGTAGGAGGTGTTGTATCTCTTGGAGTTAAGCTCGTCCCTAACGTACCCATAATGTATGACTGATTCGTTAATTTTCCGAATGTTGTCGAAGCTGCATAAGCACGACCATAAGCATTCGCCTCAGCTTCAGTAATATCATTTTTCAGCTTAATCTTCGCATGCATGTGCACTGCGTAATCAGTGCTTTCCGCTGCTACCTTGATTCCCAAGTAATATGATAAATTTGGATAACGACCATTTTTATCTTTAGGAAGTTGATTTAAAGTAGGATCATATTGGTTATTTTTAAATACATCCCATCTTTGATTATCACGATTTACCCCTGAGTTCGGATCATAAAATGTTCGTCTATCATTATTAAAGATATTATAGTTCTGGTCCCAAAATTTCGAGATATTAGCTGTGTTCCCATATTGATTAAATGCTTCAAATCCATCAGAAAGTTTTTTACCACTATTTGGATTCTTAGGACTATAACGTGTGAAACTTAGGTCTTTTATTGTATTAGACTTATAAGTTCCATCACCGTTAAGATCCATGATATTAAATGGACCTTGGAAATAGTATTCTTGCTGGTATGAATATGTTGTCATCTTTTTACCATCGTTATTGAAGAAGACATCATAAACAATCCATTTACCTTCACGATCTTCTACATAGGTTGCCTTAATATCAGTCTTATTTCTGGTAAACTCAGGATTATCATTTATTGTTTTTCGTCCACCGTTATCTCTCGGGTCAACAGAAGCGAAATATTTGACATTGGTTAGGGCACCTTGATTAATTTCACCATTTGCTCTGAATTGAGTACCTTGACCCATACTTTGACCATTTCGTGGGTCATTTTTACCTGAAGTCAAACGAAGGGTAGAAATTTTAACAGAGTTAAACATTCTCTTCACACGTTTTGTCATATCTTCAACATCGTTCAGAGAAATTGTTGTATTCTGAATAACCCCTTGAGCTAATACCAAGAGTTCGTTGGCTTTTTTCAACACTTCTTTAGTTGTTTCATTTTCAGGCAAATCAAGAAGCGCAGCTTGTAATTGATCAGTAGATAATTTTAAAGATTCTTTTTTCTCTGTTGTTCTTTTATCAGCTTCCTTGTTTTGAGAAGTAGATTTTTCAGCTTCACCTAGTTCAGAAGTAATTTTATTATCTTTGACTTCAGTCTTGTTCTCAGTTGCAGTTTCTTGAACCTTGCTTGATTCTTTAGTAGCATTTGATAAGACAGTTAAGTCACTTTCTAAAAGGGAAAGTAGTTCATCTACATCCTTCTGTGTTGCAGTATCACTATCTAGTAGGGCTTGTCCTTTTTGAACTCTGTCCTTAATCGGAGAAATAACTGACTTGTCAAGATCTGATTTCGATGAAAGAGTAGTCTTTAACTCTTCAACTACTTTTTTTAATTTCGCTTTATCAACCACTTTGACAACGTTTTCATTTTTGGTTGTCGTCTTCTTCTCCAAAGGATTCTGTGCAGCTTCTACTTTGATAGCAGTAGGTTGTTGAATCTCTGCGAGTGATTTATTCTTCTCTTTTTGATTATGCACATCTGTGGTATTTTGTGAGTTGTTTTCAATCACACTATCCGCACTAGCAACACGCGCACCCAAAAACATCAGTGCTGCAACAGCCACTGACGCCGCACCAAAACTATATTTACGAATAGAGAAGCGTAGAACCTTTTCACGTTGGTGACGCTTTACTCTACTTAGTGAATTCGATTTGTT
>CALHQV010000149.1 GCA_938038035.1 uncultured Gemella sp.
TCCAGTTTACCAAAAAATGATCATCACTAAAGTAAACGCTGCTGGTAAAGTTGTTGTTACAGCTACTAACATGCTTGAAACAATGACAGAAAAACCACGTGCAACTCGTTCTGAAGTATCTGACGTATTTAACGCAGTTATCGATGGTACAGATGCTACAATGCTTTCTGGTGAGTCTGCAAATGGTAAATACCCAGTTGAATCAGTTCGTACAATGGCTACAATTGATAAAAACGCTCAAACTCTTCTTAAAGAGTATGGTCGTCTTGATTCATCAACATTTGACCGTTCAACTAAGACTGAAGTAGTTGCGTCTGCAGTTAAAGATGCTACTAACTCAATGGATATCAAACTTGTTGTTGCTCTTACTGAATCAGGTAACACTGCTCGTTTGATTTCTAAATACCGTCCAGAAGCTGATATCTTGGCTGTAACATTCGATGAAATTACTCAAAAATCATTGATGCTTAACTGGGGTGTTATTCCAGTAGTTACTGAAAAACCAAGCTCAACTGATGATATGTTTGATGTTGCTGAAAAAGTTGCATTGGAATCAGGTCTTGTAGAATCTGGTGACAACATTGTTATCGTTGCTGGTGTTCCAGTAGGTACAGGTGGTACAAACACTATGCGTATCCGTACAGTAAAATAATTTAAGTATAACTTAAATAGAAAGAAGATCCCAAGGATCTTCTTTTTTTGCTCTATAATCTTTCTAGTGGTTTGACTATTGAAGAGATTGTAGAGCTTTTTTCTTAGGTAGGTAAATTAATCGAATAATAATAAAAAATGAAGAAGTGGCGAATATAATATTTATTCCATTTGACATTTTAAATAGCTTTAGTCCTAAATGTCGTATAAAATAAGAATCTGTGTCATAGGACCTAGAAGATTTTTAGAGAAGAGGGAAAATATCTTTTCTAAGAAATACTGTTTTCTTGAAAACTACGAGTTACAGAAAGGCGCTAAATAAGCTTTTAAACTATGGTTAGGACGATTGTAAACTATAGTTTTTGGTAGAATTCTTAAATAACTATCTATTAATATTTTAATAATGGCTTACTAATTTAACTTATCTAATGAATTGTTAATTCTGAAAATCGATTTTTGAAAAATATGAAATCATAAGTTTCTTTTTACTGATAATTCTAAAAATAAATAATTATGAAAACATGCATTAAAATCCTTATAAATAAGTAATATATATACAATTACTCTATTGTTTACCTGATTTTATTTAAGTAAATTTTTTAAAATATTTGAAAATATGAGCAAAACTTTTCACAAATATTAGGAAATTTGTTAGAATGTTTAACGATTAGTATTTTTAAATACTTTTAATCTCATTGAGGGGTGAGATACTTAATTGTATATGTGTGGAGGATTACCAAAGTGGGTAAAGATTTATTTAATGATCGTATAAGTCGATTTTCGATTCGTAAGTTGAATGTAGGCGTTTGTTCGGTCTTGCTTGGAACACTTGTTATGGTTGGTACTGCTAATCAAGTATCTGCCGATGAAACAGCTAACCAAGTGCAAGCAGGAGATGTAACAAGCACTACTGCAACAGTGAGTGATGAGTCATCTTCACAGACTGCTGTTGCTACACAAGCTTCAACGGAAGTCGCAAATATTTTATCTAGTACTGATACTAATAGTCAGTCTCAAACCGTTTCAAATGCTAGCGCAGCTACTTCTGAAACGTCGACAACACAAGCTTCTAGTGAGACAACATCTCAAGCAGCTACATCAACGTCAGCAACTACTGCAGCATCTACCACTAGTGTTGCTGGCTCTACAAGTGTAGGCAATACTACGGGAGTTTCAACAACAGCCTCTGTTACATCAGCATCATCTGAGACACCTGCTTCAGAAACAGCATCTGAAGCACAAGGTGTGGACGTTCAAGCAGAAGCTTCTACAACGAATGCTCTTTCAAGTGGTGTCGAGGCGTCTGCTGTAGAGCAACCTGTTGTAACAGCAGAAACTTCTGGTCGACGTCGTACACGCCGTGCGATTGGTGACCCTAATGACGAAAGCTTGATTGGGGATGATGTTGAAGATGCAACTTCAACTCCAAAAGTTGAAAAACCAGGCTTTACAACAAATGTTGATGCCAAATCTATGGCTAGCCAAATCTCATGGTTGGACTTTGGAGATGTAGCTAACTGGACAGGAACAACTACAACATTAGTTCCTAAAAGTGAAGTTAAACCAACTGAGAACTTAGAAGAAAAATTGGCTCTTCAAGTTGGGTCTACCTATACCAAGGAAATTATGCCTGGTTATGTAGTTACTGTAAAAGTCAAATCCTTGAAACCTTTCCAAGCGACTGAAATCTATAAGAAACGGATGGAAAATCAAGGGGCTACAGAAGCTGAAAAAGCAACCTATGATCCAAATGCAAAAAATGGTTATGTAAGTGGAGTCACTTCAAATGCTGCTAGGCAAGCTTTTAACAATGGTGAAGAGGCCAAAATCGTTGCTGATGCCCAAAATAATTGGACTGAAATCAGATTTGAGAATATTGATACGAAAACCAAGAAGACTACCATAAGTTCAGCTTTGAATGGTGGAAATATTGGAGTTCAGTTTGAAATCTCTGCAACCTTCCGTGGTAAGACAGTTAAGCCAGCTATTGTTATGGCTGATGGGGAGTCTGCTAACCCAGGTGAATTAGTTATGTTTACTACCAATGGAGAAGGTTGGCAGCATATTGGAGAATGGAAAAAGTTTACCAGACCAACTACTTCTGTAACATATTCACCACAAGATACTGAAAATCTTTTTGGACCTAATCCTAAATTTAATAATACCAACTTAAACCAACTTCGTAGATCTACTCAAGTTGGGCCAGAAAAGAAACCAGTAGCTTGGAAGTATTTTGGAAATCCAGACCAAGTTACAGGTGGTCTAGGAACCGGTATCTTTGGACCAAACATTTCTGAAGGTAATTATACTGTTCCAATCGTTATGACGCGTGGTGCCTCTGAAGTGGGGCTTTATGTCGCTTCAGGTGGTAAACAGTCAGCAATGCTAGGATTCTTCCCAATTGATGAAGGGGACGCTCCTGAGTCATACGGAAAAGCTATGCATACCATTGCAACTGTAGATGGTGTTACTGGTGCCAAAGTATCTCAACCATATCTTGGTAATGTAAGTCCAGATATGGATGAAAATACGGTTCTTGACTGGTTTGGTGACGATAACTCAACCACGGCCGATGAAGGAGTCGACCAGTTGCTTCCAGATGATCTTAAAGGGACAACCAATGAGATGATCAAGATGGACCGGACGCGTCCAGGTAATTACACCATTTCAGTTGAAGCTCATACCGATGGGGCATCACAAGCTAACATTTACGGTTGGGTTGACTTTAACCAAAATGGAACCTTTGATGAAGATGAGCGTTCGAATCTAGCAACCATTACCAAAGATGGTACGGTTCAATTAACATTTGCTAATAGCAAAACCTACATTGACCCAAGTGTTAATGAATTAGGAGTTCGAATCCGTATTGCTAAGAATGCAAAAGAAATCGAAAGCCCAACTGGTATGGCCTTATCTGGGGAAGTGGAGGACTTCAAGACTCAAATCACCCATCCACCAAAAGGGGAGTTTAAAGAAACCACTGGGGTTCAAGGTGCTAAGCAAACCGCTACTGTAGCCTTTACTGCTCGTGGTTTGCAAAAATATAGCCGAACTGAGTCAGCTAAAATTGATGAAACAGTAGAACCATACATCGTTGATTCAAATGGTAACAAAGCTACTTTAGATTCTGAAGGTTATTATGTAGTCCCTGGTCAAGGTAAATACAAGATTACTGGTAATGGTACAGACGTGGATGTGGAATTCATTCCAGAAGATCACTTCCTTGGAACAGCTGATGGCATCTCTATCCGTCGTACAGACAGCAATGGCTATGATACTGGTTGGTCAACAAAATTCCCAGCTGACGAAGCTAACGTAGATACTGTTTTAAATACCATGGATGGTCTCTACATTCCAACTGTTACACCAAGTAATATTGAAGGGGTTGATAAAACATCAACGGATGTTCAAGGAGCAACTCAAACTGAAACTCCTACCTTTAATACAACAGTTACGAACTCGAATGGTGAAAAGATTTCTATCACACCTAGTCTTACTTATCCTGCAAAATTAGTGGATCCAGCTACTGGTCAAGTGACTGATGATTCATCTGTAACAGTAGCAGGTGAAGGAACATATACAATCAATCCTACAACTGGTCAAGTGACTTTCACTCCAGAACCAAGCTTTACTGGAACAGCTACTGGTGTAACTGTTTCACTTACTGCAGGGGTTGGTTACGATAAAGATGGAGATGTGCCAGCTGATGCTGTTAAGACAGCAACAGCTAAGTACACACCAACTGTAACACCTATCACAGTGACTCCTACAGACAAGGTTTCTGCGGATGTTCAAAACGTTCCTCAAACTCAAACACCAACTTTTGATTTGAGTAGTGACAAGACTGCAAAAATTACAAGCAAGAAATTGGTGGATCCAGCGACTGGTCAACCGACTGATGAAACTACTGTAACAGTAGCAGGTGAAGGTAGCTATACAATTGATCCAACGACTGGAGCAGTTACGTTCACACCTGAGAAAGACTTTGTTGGTACTGCAGCAGGAGTAACTGTTCAGGCAACTGCTACGATTACAAATGCTAACGGTAAGACTGCAACTATCACATCTGATGCAACTTATACACCAACTGTTGTAGCAGCTGTTCCAACAGCTAAACCAGCTACATCTAAAGATA
>CALHQV010000150.1 GCA_938038035.1 uncultured Gemella sp.
TCAAGAGTTTCAAAAGCTCCTTTAGATACTTTTTTTATAATATACTTATCACTTAAAGTTGGTAATTTTTCTTTATTAGCTGCATCTTTGTATTTATTTGAAACATAACTAATAAATCCATCTTCATAACCATAGTATCCCCACATACGGAATGCATTATGTTTGAATGATAATGACCCAGGAGCCCCATCACTTGTATTGCCACCAAAGACCCCCATCATCATATTTACATTTACATATGATGAATTTGGAGTAAAGTCTTCTGGTCGATAACGTCCGTTCCCTGGATTTCCATGTTTTGTAATAAAGTTATTTTCTACTAAATCATTGATTCCTTGAATTTCTTTACTTCTTTCTTCTGGATTTAAATCACGAACTCTATCCCATTGGTTAGGTGCTTTTAATTTATTTAAACCGTCACTTGTCGGTGTTCTCATTTCTTTATCAACTTTTTTAAACCACTTACTATTATCAGCTAGTTTTTTGCTAATTACAGCATCAGCCTCTAAGTGATCTAACATCATCATCGCTTCATTATAATTTCTCATATAGTGATCTATTTGAGCACGCGTTTGAAGTTTATTTGGATCATAGTTATACAATTGATCTCCATCATTTTGACGTACATACGCCATATTTAATCCTAATGCTCCGTATTCACCATTAGTCGTTGATTTGTCAGGTGTTTGTAGCATTCCTTGAGCAAATGCTTCAAGGAATGTACCTTCACGATGCCAATGTCCACCATAGTATAGCATACGATCATTTACGTGAGTAGTCTCATGGGTAAATGCTGAAATACCAAATGGACTAATCATATCTGTTACCATAAAGAATACCGCATCATCTTCATATGGTCTTCCATATATTCTTGCCATAGCTCCCATTCTACCATCCGTGTTATGGTATCTCCATGTTGGTCCATACAACTCACGTACAGGAGCTACTACATCTATACCATTATTAGCATATCCATAACGATTAGTTCCACCTCTATAACTTTGGTTATCCCAAACTGAAGTTGGTACCATATTATCGCTCTTCAATAATTTATTTCTCACAGATGGTAATGCCAGACGAGACCAAAAGTCTAAGTATCTTTGTTGTGCATTTGCAACTTCATCAATTTTAGCTTTAAATTGGTTTCTTTCTTCTTCTGTATATTTTCCATATTTTTCAAAAGAACTGTATGCTAAAGTGTTATATGTCGAAATCAAGAATATATGAGCATTTTTCAAATTCAATAATGGTAAAATCATACGACCGTGTATACCATTATTTAATCCGTCATAAGCTCTATGTTTTTTATTCACAAAATCTTGTGTGGTAGTTGTCGGCTCAGAAATATAGACATTATTTTCAGTTGTATGTTTAAACCAGTCATTTAAATTTGTATCTTCTGTAAATAATCGCATATTATAGTTTAAGAATTCATGTAAATTCCCCTTACCTGTAGCGCTAGCAATAACCTCTCTATAAGCATCATGCGTACGATCACCTTTTATATAACTTTCCTTAGAACCAATTTTGATAATTCTATCAAGCAAATCAACATTTTTCCCATAGAAATCAGGTTTGAAAGTCATCATATCTTTTATATTCATACCATTATATTTGATTCCATAATATCTATTTAGATATGTTAATCCAAGCATAATATTAGTTTTATTTAATTCTACTTTTTTGATTAATGCACGTTTTGCAGATTCGTCATCATTTAATTGATGTTCTTCATTTTCTACAATTTTTTTAACAAACTTATCAATATTATCCCTAACTTCCTTGAAGCTTTCTTCTAAGAATAAATCACGAATATATCCATTTTGACGTGCCTCACTATTGGCTGTAGGATCATTTTTAGTATCTCTCTTTTCAAGTATATTACGAACAGCTTGAGACTGTAACTCAACAGATAGCAATAATTCTTTAACTCTGGCTTCTAGAGCATCTCTATTTTTAATAACTATATTCGGCGTATATACTATACCTCCTAAGTTTTCTATGCTATATTCTTTCACTTGAGCTACTTGAGAATCTTTTTCCGAGATATTAAGCAATTCTTTTGTTCCATCAGCATAATGAACCATAATCTTATTAGAATTTTCTGAATCCGTTACAAATTCTGTATCCTTCATAGCTGTTACCGATAAAACTCTCTTAGTTACAAGATTAGAATTTTCATCTAATTTATTACCTTGATTTACAATCCAATCTTTATTATAGAATGGTTGTAGTTTTTCTATATTACGATATGCCTGATCACGCTTAGCTTGGTAATCTTGAATATTTTTATATTCATTTTCATAAGAAACTTTGTTGTTGAGCTTATCAACTAGTAATTGTGGAGCTTCATAATCAGCTGCTGTAATTTTATAACTTACTACTCTTCTAATTGCTTCTTCTTCAGTTATCTCTTTCAGTTTATTCGAGTTCCTATAAGATGCATTTCCCGTGCTTATACCTTTAACACTTACTACATTTTTCACATAAGGATAAGCAAAATCATCGTCATCAATATCACCTGAACCATATAATTTTTCACCATTTTCTACTTTAACATAACTAACAACATCTTCCACTAATCCATAAGGCCAGTTTTTTGAAATTACACCACCTGTTTGAACATTATTATTTAGATTTATTGTTCCTTTTGCTACAGCTTTCTTGATGTATCCTTTTTTGTTAACGTCAAATCTATTATCGCCTCTCGCTAGTGTTGATACTAAAGCAGAACCTCTTGCTTTACCACCAGTTATCTCTACATTTGCATAAACTCTTTCAACATTTGCTTTTCTTTGATTGTTAATTAAACCGGACGCACTCCATCCCCTTATTCCTGTTGCTTTTATTTTTCCAATA
This sequence comes from uncultured Gemella sp., assembly GCA_938038035.1. Taxonomy (GTDB): domain Bacteria; phylum Bacillota; class Bacilli; order Staphylococcales; family Gemellaceae; genus Gemella. The sequence continues at coordinate 2,860 of CALHQV010000150.1, forward strand.
ACAGCAACATTAGTCATAGTGCTACCATCATCTAAATCATTTACTATTCCAGCGGCATCATTACCAGCAATAATACTTCCTGTTACTTTAATATTTTCTATCACAGTATTTTTAGCAGATTTTGCTATTGTCGCTACCTGATCTACATTTGGTTTATCTATATTTACATTTGAAAAAATTAAATTTTTTATTGTTCCATTATCTATTTCATTAAATAATGGATGTTCTAAATTATGAATTGCATATTTAATATTTTCATCGGCACTAATTAATGTTCCTGTAAATTTTTTAGTCACATATGATTTACCATTTGGAGCAACGTTAGTAGCGTTTAAATTTTGACCTATTTTAAATATACCTGTTGGATTTTCTTGCATATCCCTTATTAATTCATGGAAATTGTAATATACATTTTCAATTTTTGATTTTGGTTTCGCTATATAATAAGAATAAGTATCTTCTATTTTATTTTCACCCGTTCTCTGCACTAAATCTTGAGCTTTTGCACTAACTTTATAAAACCAATCTTCTCCAACTTTTACTTCTTCTATTTTATCAATAGCAAGCTTGGTTGTTTTATTATCACGAGAAGTCACTTTCAAATAATATTCTTTTATATTCTCCGGAATAGCGTTTAATAGACTACTATCAGATTCCTCACCTTGTTCGTTAACATGTATCAAACTTGTTTCTTTGATATTTTTAACTTCAACTTTTTTTAAATCAAGCCTTAGTGGTCTCTCTTCTAATACTGAAGTCTCATCTGCTTTTCCTCGATTATAAACCATAGTTGTTCTAACGATATAGTCTTTATACAATTTAAGATTATCTGCAATATCTTTTAATTTAGATGTAGTTAAATCTAGTCGTTTAACTACATTTTCTCCATCACGAACTTCTGCCACAATAGATTTAATCTCGACTGAATCTTCATTTTCCAAAGTATATGTCAAATCAGCAGAACGATCAAGAGCATGTTCTTCAATCTTAGATAATGTTAATACAGGTTGTTTTTTCTCTTTTGGAATTTCTTTTTCTGGATTCTCCGGCTGTATTAACGATTCGCCTTTCTCACTCACTACTCCTTCTGGGTTCTCCGGTTGGACTAACGATTCGCCTTTCTCGCTTACCACTCCTTCTGGGTTCTCCGGTTGGACTAGGCTTTCACCTTTCTCGCTTACCACTCCTTCTGGGTTCTCTGGTTGGACTAACGCTTCGCCTTTCTCACTTACTACTCCTTCTGAGTTTTCTGGTTGGACTAGCGCCTCGCCTTTCTTGCTTACCACTCCTATCGGTTTCTCTGATTGTACTAGCGCCTCGCCTTTTTCACTTACCACTCCTTCTGGGTTTTCTGGTTGGACTAACGCTTCTCCTTTCTCATTCACCGCTCCTATCGGGTTTTCTGGTTGAACTAATGCTTCTCCTTTCTCGCTCACCACTCCTATCGGTTTTTCTGGTTGGACTAATGCTTCTCCTTTCTCACTCACTACTCCTTCTGGGTTCTCCGGCTGTACTAACGCATTACCTTTTTTAGAAACTCCAACTCCGGCAACAATAACTTTATTAACAGCTTGTTTAGTAATAGTTGTTTTAATAACTCTCCTAATTTCTTTACCATTAATCGTAGATACTTCACTAAATACTGTACTCTCTCCATTGATTCCTTCATTAAGAACTTTAGATTCTCCTTTTGGCAACGTATTGTCAAATTTTCTAATAGTTTCAAAAGGAATAACTTCCGTGGTTGTTCTAAGTTCTGGTTTATTTATAGATAAGTTAAGTACACCTTCATCTGGCGTTGTTTTATATTCAATCTTTGGTTTTGAGATTTCTGTACCTTGGCTGTGAAATTCAATTTTAGGTATCTCAATCGTCTCAACTTTTTCTGTTTCAGTTAGTGATTTATCCTGCTTAATTGACGGTTCTTTCGTTTCACTTAGAAGAATATTTTCTGTGACTCGAGAGTGTTCTTCTAAATCATTTTGCGTGAAAAATCCTATATATTTATACCCATCTATTTGAATTATACCTCTGGCAAATTCAGAAGAATTACTTATAGTTGCTTTTGTATTATATTGAACTAAGTCTTTATTCTCTAAAGCAAAAGAATGATAAGGTACTATAGCACTCTGTCCTAAACTACCAATCAAAACAATACTAAGTACTTTATTTCTATGTTTTTTTGATATTAGAAAAACTACTAGAACAGCTACTCCTAAACCTAAACCAGCGAGTGGGAGTGAACTTTCTCCAGTATTAACTAATGATTTTATTTTCAGTGTATTAGAGATAGCGTTCTGAGTTTCTTTCTTATAAACCATGTAGTACGTTTCGTTGTTTTTCAAATCATTTGGTATACTATTTTTAATTAAACTTTTTTCCGATTCTGTAAGTTCATTTTCCGTTAGATAAGTATAATTAATATTTATACCATTATCATTTGCATAAGCTTTAGTTGGCATATAGCTTCCAAATATTAAAGCACCAATAACAACAGGTGCTGCACCTAATGATAATTTTCTAATTGAAAACTTTAAAATTTTATTATTTTTACTTTGTGCTCGCATAAAAATCTGCTCCTAAATACATATTATTGCAATTTTATTCTATCAAAAAAATATAGCTATTACAATTTAACCTTTATCTTC
>CALHQV010000151.1 GCA_938038035.1 uncultured Gemella sp.
TCATACATAGTATTAGTATCAAATAATAAAATAAAAAGAAGACGTATGGATAAAGTATTGAAATTGGTGGCTGCATACAGTTTAGTTACTGCATTGGTATATTGCTATCAATATTTATACTTATAAAAAATATATATTACAATTAAATATTAAGTTTGGATGTGAAAATTTTGAAAAAAGATTCCTTGTTTAAAGGGACTGCGATACTTAGTTTAAGTTTGATTTTAACGAAAATTTTAGGAGCGGTATATCTTATTCCTTTTTATCAGATAATTGGTGGAGAGGAGCAAATGGCTTTGTTCAATTATGGATATAGTTATTATGCTACAATACTTGAGATATCCGGAGCAGGAACACCTCTTGCAATAGCAAAATTGGTTGCCAAATATAATGCAATAGGAGCATATAGTGTTAGTAGAAGAATTTATAAACTAGGATCTTGGTTACTAGTAGTAATGGGGATAGTTGGTTTTTGTATATTATTTTTTGGTTCGGGATTTATATCGGATCAGATTCTTATAAGTAATCAACAAAAATTTACTCCACAAGATGGTGCCTTGGTGCTTAAAAGTTTAAGTTTTGGTATTCCATTAGTTTTAGTATCTTCGGGTCTTAGAGGATTATTCCAAGGGCATGAGATAATGCTACCTTCAGCGCTAAGTCAATTTATTGAACAGGTAGCTCGAATCGCGTTTATGTTAGGTGCAACATATTTCATTATGAAGGTATTAGGTTACGGAGTAGTTGAAGGGAACGTTAGTGCTACATTTGCAGCTGCAGTTGGAGCTGTTTTTTCTTTAATTGTACTTTTCTTTTTTTATTCTAAAAATAGACGAAGTTTAGATTTTAATATAGAAGATGATGAAGTACAACTTGACATTTCAACATCAGCATTAGTGAAGGAATTCTTCTCAGTTTCTATACCGTTTATATTTATAGTAGGTCTATTTCCAATTCTAAATATTATAGACCAACATAATTTTATTCATGGGATGACAAAAATAGGGAAAGCGGATATTGTAGATGGAAGATTCTCAGCGTTACAGCTTGTTAATAAAGTAGTAATGATTGCTGTTGCTATTGCTCCAGCGTTTTCTAGTACATTTTTACCTTCTATAACTAGACTATTTGCCCAAGGTGATAGAATAACTGTTAGTAGTCAAATAAATAAAGTTATTTTGTCACTAATGATGATTGTACTTCCAGCTCTAGTTGGAATGTATGTTCTTGCTGATCCAATTTATTCTGCTTTTTATAGTAGAAGTTTAGAAAATGCTGATTTACTAAGATTTTATTTACCTCTTGCGGTACTATATTCTATTTATAGTTTAACAAGTATAATTATGCAAGCTGTGAATAAGCAATTATTAAACCTTGCAGCGATTATAGTGGGATTGGTAGTTAAGTATATAACTATTACTCCATTTGTAATGAAATTTGAGACAAATGGTGTGATTTTATCTTCAATCACAACTTACCTTGTGATGATTAGTATAAACTTAGTTATTATAAATACAGCGGTTAGACTTAAAATTTTTGAGTTCTTTACTAGATTATTAATAATCTTAAGTAGTTGCTTTATCATGTTTATTACAGTTGCAGCTATTTATGAATCTATATTATCTAACTTTGTTATTGAATCAAAAATTTCAAGTATGATACTAATTATGATTTGTGCAATCTTTGGTATTCTAATCTATTTCTTCAGTATAACTATGATGAAATTCGATGAATATTTATTTGGAAGAAAGATTAAAATTTCATCTTTAAGAAGGTTAAGGAGATAAGTATAGTGAGGATAGATAAATTTATTAGTACAACTACGACATTAAGTAGAGCAGAAGCGAAAAAAGTTATTAAAAAGGGAATATTAATTAACGATAAATTAATAAAAAGTCCTGATTATAAAGTTGATGAGATTAATGATCAGGTTATTTTAGATGGAAAAAGGTTAGTTTATCAAAAATATGTTTATATTATGATGAACAAGCCGCAAGATACGATATCTGCAACAGAAGATGCGATTGAAAAAACAGTTGTGGATATTTTAAAAGAAGAAGATCGCATTCACAAAGTATTTCCTGTTGGTAGACTTGATAAGGATACTGAAGGACTTATGTTGCTGACGAATGATGGAGAGTTAGCACATAAATTGATATCTCCCAAAAAAGATGTAGTAAAAAAATACTATGTTGAGGTAAGTGGAGAATTGAAAGATGAGCATCTTCCAATTATTGAAGCTGGTGTAACTCTAGAAGATGGATATAAATGTAAGGCTGCTAAATTAGAAATACTAGAAAGCAGCGAGCTTGAAAGTAAAGCAAATATATACATAACTGAAGGAAAATTTCATCAAGTAAAAAGAATGATGAAATCATTAGGGACAACGGTAACATATTTAAAGAGATTATCTATTGGTAGTTTAAAATTAGATGAGAGTCTAAAATTAGGTGAATATAGATATTTAACAGAAGAGGAACTAAATAAATTAAATAAATAACGGAGGGATATATAATGAGTATAGATTTTAAAAAAGAGGTTCTTAATCATAAGGAGGACCTACTTAAAGATTTATTTGAGTTATTGAGTGTACGTTCAATTTTAGGAACAGATATAACTGAGGAAACTCCATTTGGAAGTGGACCAAGAGAAGCATTAGATTTAATTTTATCTTTTGGTGAACGTGATGGTTACAAGACTAAATTAGTGGAAAATAAAGCTGGACATATTGAAGTAGGTCAAGGTGAGGAATTATTTGGTATTCTTGGTCACGTTGATGTAGTACCTGTAGTAGAAGCAGACTGGACTAGTCATCCATTTAAACCAGAAATAAGAGATGGAAAAATATTTGCTCGTGGGTCATTAGATGATAAAGGACCTACAATGGCAGCTTATTATGCGGTTAAGCTATTAGATAAACTTGGTGTAAAATGGAATAAACGTGTAAGAGTTATTATTGGTAGTGATGAAGAAACTGGATTTAGATGTGTTGAAGCGTACTTTAAACATGAAGAACAACCAGCTTCTGGATTTACGCCAGACGCAATGTTTCCATTAGTGTATGCTGAAAAAGCAAGAGCAACTTTCGATCACAAATTGAAATTTGTGGCTGAAGATGGAAACTATAATTATAAACTTGTTAAATTTAATGGTGGTCAAGTTTTAAATATGGTTATTGCCAGTGCAAAAGCGGAATTAGTTGGTGAAGTGTCAGATATTAAAGAAAAATTTGAAAACTTCTTAGCGCAAGAAAAACTAGAAGGTGAAGTTACTGTTGAAGATACAATTAAACTTGCACTTAAAGGGAAAGCAGCACACGGTTCAACACCGCAATATGGAATTAATGGTGCAACAAAATTAGCAGAATTTTTAAGTACATTAGGATTAGATAATAATGGTAAAAACTTTGTAGATTATATAGTAGATAAACTTGCTAATGATCCATTCGGTGAAAAATTAGGAATTGATTATTCTGATAATGAAATGGGAGAAGCTACATATAACTATGGTATCCTAGAATATAATTTAGAGAAAAAAGTTGGTATAGTTTCAACGGATTGTCGTCATCCTATGAAGTTTGATTTAGTAACTAGACTGAATGGAGTTAAGGTAGACAATATTGATATTGAAGTTACAAGTACTAAAGAAGCACACTATGTACCGAAAGATGATGAATTAGTAACTACACTAATGGATGTTTATAGAAAGCACACAGGTGATACTGAAAATGATGCGTTTGTATTAGGTGGGGGAACATATGCACGTTGCCTTAAAAAAGGTGTTGCATTTGGATTACTTTTCCCTGGAAAAGAAGATACTATGCACCAAGCAAATGAATATTTAGAAGTAGAAGATTTATTATTAGCTACTGCAATTTATGCAGAAGGAATTTACAAGCTTTGTTGTGAACAATAAATTTTATAAAAATATTTATTTGATATAATGTTTATTTTGTAAAAAATAAGATAATAAGCAATCTCAAAGATATTAATTCTAATTTTTGTATATATAAATTATAATATCTTTGAGATTTTTAATTTTAGTTAAAAAATAGCATCTTGAAAAAAATGGTTAAAGAATGTAAAATATATAGTGCATTATAATTTTTAAAAAGAGATTGAAGAAAGGAGCAGTATAAAATATGTCTAAAGAATATTATCAGATGGGCTGGACTTTAGATGATACATATAACGAAGATTATTTTTGTTCGAGAGATAATCAACGTTACTTTATTAAAAAAAATACTACTCCGATGATAGCAACTCTTTCTGCAGAAGGTATTGTACCTAGATTAAGATGGACTAAGCGAATTAGTAATGGAGATGTATTAATCGCACAAGATTTTGAAAATGGTAGAACGTTAAATACGGAAGATATGACTGATAGACGTATACCTGAAATTTTGAAAAAAGTGCACGGATCATCAAAATTAAAAAAAATTATGAAAGCTCAAGGATATGCTGAAGAAACAGCAGCTAGATCGCTTTGTAATTTAAAATCAATTATTGCTGATGACCTTAGAAAAAATAATAATATTATCGATGCATTAAATTATTTAGAAAAGTGTTTACCAGATGACGATGTAGAATATACACCTTGTCACACGGATTTACATAAAGATAACTGGTTACTTTCAGACCAAGGCAAGTTATTTTTAGTAGATTGGGAACACTCTATACTTTGTGACCCCGCTATTGATATTTCATTTGTATTATATCGATACATTCCACAAAATGAATGGAATGAGTGGTTAAAAATTTATGGACAAGAACCGACAATAAAATATAGAAATAGACTAAAATGGTATATAACTTTACAATCTGTCATAATGATAGTTTGGTATCATGAGAAGAAACAATTATCAGAAATGAACTCATGGCTAGTCTTTTTAAATAGTATTTTTAACGATTTTATATAAGCATTAAGTAGGAAAATCCTAATTAATGCTTTTATTTTTTTTATAATAGGTGTAAAATAGAAATAGTTGCGTAATTTATTCTTATATTAAGAAGTTAATATTTGAATAGATTATGATAAATGAAATTAATGGAGAGATGGAATGAGTATACAACAATATAAATTATATCTAATAGACTTAGATGGAACTATTTATAATGGTGATAAAAAGATAAAATATGCAAAGGAGTTTGTTGATTATCTAAATACTAATAACATAGACTATTTATTTTTAACTAATAATTCAACTAGACAACCTAAAGAAGTTGCTGAGCACTTAAAGAATTTTGATATAGATACATCAGAGGAACACGTATTTACATCAAGTGATGCTACTAAAATTTATCTTGAAGGTAAGGGATATAAAAATTTATATGTAATAGGTGAAAGTGGACTGAAAAACACTTTAAGTTCATTTAATCAAAAAGAAAATGAAGATGGTGTTGATGCTGTTGTAGTAGGTCTTGATAGAAAACTTACATACGATAAACTTGCTACTGCGGCAAGAGCTATATTAAATGGAGCAGAACTTATTGGAACTAATCCAGATACACTATTACCAACAGCTAATGGATTTGTACCAAGTAACGGAGGTCAAGTTAAGTATCTAGAATACGCTACTTCTACACCAGCTACATTTATAGGAAAACCAAGTAAAATCATTATGGAAAGTGCTATGAATCTATTTAGTTATAGCAAAGATGAAATTGTAATGGTTGGGGACAACTATGATACAGATATTATGTCTGGTATTAATGGTGGAATAGATACAATTCATGTTCAAACAGGTGTTACAAGTGTAGAAGATTTAGAAACTAAAGAGCATAAACCGACTTATTCTATTAAAAATTTATTCGAACTAGTTAAATAAAAGGAGAAAGCATGATTATTAAAACAGAAGAACAATTACAAAAAATGAAAGAAATAGGTTTCATCTGTGCTACTATTCGCGATGAAATGGTCAAAAAAGCAGTGCCAGGTGTTTCAACAAAAGAATTAGACAATATCGCTAAAGAATTATTTGAAAAATATGGAGCGAAATCTGCGCCAATTACTGAGTACGATTTTCCAGGATATACATGTATTTCATTAAACTATCAGGCAGCGCATGGAATACCTTCTAGTACAAAAATACTAAAAGATGGGGACCTTCTTAATATTGATGTATCAGGTTGTAAAGACGGTTATTATGCCGATACAGGTATTTCTTTCGTTGTTGGTAAGGTAGATGATCCAATGAAAGAAAAAGTATGTGAAGTTGCTAAAGAAGCTTTTTATGAAGGAATTAAGCATGCTGTAGCAGGAAGAAAAATAAACCAAATTGGTAAACATGTACATAAAAAAATAAAAGAACATAAGTTGGAAGTAATTGAAAACCTGACTGGTCATGGAATCGGAACTTCATTACACCAAGAACCACAACATGTGTTTAATTATTTTGATCCATGGGATAATCTAATCTTAAAAGATGGCATGTGTTTAGCTGTTGAACCATTCGTTTCAACAAAAGCTAAAACTGTAGGAAACTCAGATAGAGATGAATGGGAATTAGTAGCGAATGATGGTTCATATATTGCTCAGTATGAACATACGATTGTTGTCAGAGAGAATGCTGAACCATTAATATTGACTAAAATTGATTAATTTTTAATGGAAAAAGTTGACAAGTTAATAAAAATGTTTTAAGATACTACTTATTATAAAATTATGGAGAGAAGAAAATGGCAGAAAATTTAGTAATAGTCGAATCTCCTTCTAAGGCAAAAACTATTGAAAAATATCTAGGGAAAAAATATAGAGTAATATCTTCAAAAGGTCATGTAAGAGATCTTCCAAAAAGTAGAATGGGAGTAGAAGTACTAGATAATGGAAATGTAGATGTTGATTACATTTCTATAAGAGGGAAAGGCGATGTAATTAAGTCTTTAAAAAAAGAAGCCAAAGGAAAGAAAGTATTCCTTGCATCCGATCCCGATAGAGAAGGAGAGGCAATAGCTTGGCATATTGCACACATTTTAGGATTAGATAATAATTCTGATAACAGAATTGTTTTTAATGAAATAACAAAAGACGCGGTAAAAGATGCGATAAAGCACCCACGTAAGATAAATACTGATTTAGTTCAGTCACAACAAGCTAGAAGAATATTAGATCGTTTAGTTGGATATAATATTTCTCCTGTACTTTGGAAAAAAGTAAAACCAAAGCTATCTGCAGGAAGAGTGCAAAATGCCGCTCTAAAGCTAATTGTTGATAGAGAAGAAGAAATTCAAAAATTTGTTCCACAAGAATATTGGTCTATGCCAATCGATTTTATAAAAAATAGAAAAGTTTTAACGGCTAATTTCTATTCTTATAAAGGTGAAAAACTTAAACTTGAAAGTAAAAAAGATGTAGATAAAATAAGAAAAGCGATAAAAGGTGAGACATTTAAAGTTATCGATGTAACGAAAACTAATAAAAATCGTAATGCACCGAATGTTTATATTACTTCTACAATGCAACAAGATGCTTCAAGAAAGATTAACTTTAAAACACGTAAGACTATGAGTGTTGCTCAAGAACTGTATGAAGGGATTAACCTTAAAAAGTTAGGTGGAGTTACCGGTTTAATTACCTATATGAGAACGGACTCTACAAGGGTTTCTGATGAAGCTGTAAAAATGGCTAGTGATTATATACTAAACAATTTTGGTAAAGAATATCTAGCATCAACAGTTAAAGTTAGAAAATCAAGCAAGAATGTTCAAGATGCTCACGAAGGAATAAGACCTACAAATGTTAATTTTACACCTGATAGTATTAAAGAATACTTATCAAATGACCAATATAAGTTATATAAACTTATATGGGAACGATTCTTAGCTAGTCGTATGAGTGCTGCAGTTTATGAAACAAGTACAACAACGTTTGAAAATAATAATGTTGTCTATAGAGGTGCACATTCTAAGTTACTGTTTAATGGCTTCTTAGCTATATTGAAAGAAAAAGAAAAAGTTAAACTTGCACCAGAATTTGAAGTTGGAGAAGATGCTAAAGTGAAAGAAATAAAAGAAGAACAGCATTTTACTCAACCACCTGCACGCTACTCTGAAGCTAAACTTATAGCTGAACTTGAAGAACTAGGAGTAGGACGTCCTTCAACTTATGCTACAATTGTTGATACATTGCAAAAGAGATATTATGCAAAATTACAAAATAAAGTATTTACACCAACTGAATTAGGAACATTGGTTAGTAAGATAACAGAACAATATTTCCCTGATATTATAAATACTAAGTTTACTGCTAATCTTGAGAGTCAATTAGATGATATAGCAGAAGGAAAAGTAGGTTGGGAAAAAACTATATATAATTTCTATAGTAATTTTAGAAAAGATGTTGAAAAAGCAGAAACTGAAATGGAAAAAGTAGAGATTAAGCAAGAATTTACTGGAGAAAGTTGCCCAGAGTGTTCTTCTCCATTAGTGTTTAAATTAGGTAAATTTGGTAAGTTTATTGCTTGTTCTAATTTTCCTGACTGTAGATATACAAATACTATTCAAAAGAAGGTTGGCGTAACATGTCCGAAATGTAAAAAACATGATATTTTAGAGAAAAAATCTAAAAAAGGTAAATTATTCTACGGATGTGAAGGATTCCCAGAATGTGATTTTGTTTCTTGGGATAAACCTATAAACAGAAATTGTCCAAAATGTGAGAATATCTTATATGAAGGAAAAAAAGGTGTTCAATGCGCACACTGTGACTACAAAGAAGAATTAAAAAAATAGAAAAAATATTAAAGGATTTGATAATTGCTCTCAATTATCAAATCCTTTTCTCAGTATTGAGATATGTTATATTTATAGAAAATT
>CALHQV010000152.1 GCA_938038035.1 uncultured Gemella sp.
TGTACTAATACTAGAAAATATTGTATAATAAAAATATAATAACAAAACTAGGAGGATTTCTTAAATGAAATTAGTATTAACTAGACATGGTGAAAGCCAATGGAACCTTGAAAACAGATTTACTGGATGGGTTGATGTAGACATCACTGATAAAGGTAGACAAGAAGCTATTAAAGGTGGACAAACTCTTAAAGAATTAGGTCTTACTTTTGATGTGGCTTACACTTCATACCAAAAACGTGCTATTAAAACTTTAAACCTATTCTTAGAAGAATTAGATTTATTATGGATTCCAGTTCACAAAAGCTGGAGATTAAATGAAAGACACTATGGAGCTTTACAAGGTCTTAATAAAGCTGAAACAGCTGAAAAATACGGAGACGAACAAGTCCACATTTGGAGAAGAAGTTTTGACGTAGCTCCTCCTGCGTTAGATAAATCTAGTGATATGTATCCAGGAAACATCGATAGATACAAAGAAATTCCAGAAGGAGAAATTCCAACAGGAGAAAGCTTAAAACTTACTATTGATCGTGTATTACCATACTGGGAAAGCGATATTTCTAAACAAATTAAAGCTGGTAAAAACGTGCTTATTTCTGCTCACGGTAACAGTTTAAGAGCGTTAATCAAATACTTATTAAACATCTCAGATGAACAAATCTTAGATCTTAACTTACCAACTGGTACTCCATTAGTATTTGAAATTGACGAAAACTTAAACATTATCTCAGCACCAGAATTATTCTAATAAGTAATGAAAAAGCTGATAATATTACTAACAACCTTGCTAATTTTGCAAGGTTGTAGTTCTAAAGGAGATATTTCTACTGAACAATTACAAAACCTTACAAATTCTGTTTCAATAAGCCAGCTAGAAAAAACAGAATTTAATAAAAAAGATAATAAATTAGTAATCACCACTAATGAAGAAGTAATTACTAAAGAAGGTTTTGAGACACTTCTAAAATCGTTAAAATTAAATAGTTTTAATGGAAAAACAGTTAGTATTGATGGTATTAATTCAAATGAGTTTAATAACAAAGACTTCAATATTGTAATTGTTACTAAAAATAATAACACTGCTACATTTAGTGTTAAAGATAGTGCTAATAAGAGTTTTGAAATTTCTAATAAGAAATATTCAAAAGATTTTATGAAAAATAAACTAAATGCATTTTCTAAAGAGTTAATTAGTTTCGATGAATTAGCAGGAACTATTCAAACTGATCTTGATAAAGGTCGTTCTTTAGGAGATAAAGTAGATAAATTCAAAGAAGTAACAGAAAAGGTAAATGCTTCAATGTTAACTTTAAAATCATTATCTAATGATACTATTGAATATGAAAAGTTAGATGAGGTTAAGCAAAAAGTCCAACGTTTAGAGTCTTTAACTAAAAATGTTGTTACAGCTGTGAATACTTCAGTAGAAAGTAAGAAAGGTACTGCAATAGATGCTGCTTTCTTAAATATTAATGATATAGATAAGATTGCACGTGACCTTGCGACAATGTAAACTAAAGAAACCTAGAAGTAGTTTAATCTACATCTAGGTTTTGTTATTTGTATTTAAATAAAATCCGTTGGTTTTATATTATCCATACCAATCATTGGATCGATTGAGTTAATATTTTGAAAATCTAATATATATTCTTTAATTTCTTCATCCAATTCAATATTTTGTATTTTCGCTTCTCTATCAGTAGTGAAGAACCACTCTAGTGAAGTTTGCCTAGTTACGACATTAGTTGGTTCAATAGATTTATAGAATACCTTTGAATCACCACATAATATTAATTTCTTCTTAGCTCGTGTTATTGCTGTATATGTTAGATTTTTGTTTAACATAAAATTATAATTATCAATAAACGGAATTATAACATTTTCAAATTCGGAACCCTGTGCTTTATGAATTGAACAAGCATAAGAGAGTGTAATTTGATTTAGTTCTGATTTTTCATAGGTTACATAATTACCATCGTAATCTATTACTATTTTAACTTTATTTCCTTCTTTATAAATTTGTTCTATATATCCAATATCTCCATTAAATATATTATCTTCAGGTCTGTTAACTAACTGCATAACACGATCGTTAACTTTATAAATTAATTCTCCATATTCTATTTGCTCTTCATTATCATTGAATCTTGACTGAATTGCCATATTGATTTCGTTAATTCCGCTTGTACCTTTGTATATTGGAGCTAATATTTGGATGTTTTCTTTTGAAGATTCTTTTATTAAATCATCATAAATGGCTGAGATGACATTTATCATTTCATTTTTGTTTGCTGAGATAAATTCTTTGTCATCGAAATTTTCCAAAACATCAAAGGGAATGTTATTTTTTATTGAGTGTGAAATATTAATAATACTTGAATGTTCACTTTGTCTAAAGATTTTATTTAATTTTACTGTAGAAATTGCTTTAGAATTAATTAAATCATTAAGGACATTACCAGGGGCGATAGAAGGAAGTTGGTCATTATCCCCAACTAGTATGATTTTAGCGTCTTTGTTAATGATTTTTAGTAAGTTGTACATTAAAAATACATCAATCATACTAGATTCATCTATTATAACTAGTTCTGATTTAATAAATTTTTCACTAACGAATTCTTCCATGTTTTCATCTTCTGTACTCCAACCAATAGCTTTATGGATTGTTGAAGCATAGAAACCAGTACTTTCTGACATTCTTTTTGCAGCTTTACCAGTAGGGGCACATAAAGTAAGAATACTTCTAGATTCATCTAGTAAGTCATGAATACTGTAGTTTTTAATTTTTTGGAAGATTTTTATTACAGCAAGTATTATTGTAGTTTTACCTGTTCCAGGACCACCGGTTAAAATAGAGAAGTTATTTTTAATACAATTTTTAATTGCGGCTATTTGCACGATATCGTATGATATCTCTAATTCATCTTCAACCTCTTCTATATATTTATCAAGTAAGCTGTCGCTTATATCAAAATCATCTTCAAGTTCTAATCTTTTACTAATGTCACTGTAAATAGAGTATTCAGAATAGTAAATTTCTGGTAAAAATACTCTGTCTTCAATTTCTATTAGTTTACCTGTATCTAATGCGTAGTCATAGGAACTTAGTATATCTTCTTTAGCTACGGCTATATTTCTAGAGCTATATAGTATATTAAACGTATTATAGAGTAGTGTGTTTTTTGATATATATGTATTACCGGTTGAAAAACAAAATGAGTTTATTGTGTAAATAAAACCATATAGGATTCTTTCGCGGTCGTTTGCAGCTATTTCATTAGTTTCAGCTATTTTATCTACTGTTTTAAAGTTAATACCTTTAATATCTTTAATTAATGAATAGGGATTTTCCGTAATGGTACGAAGTGTGTTATGTTTATAGAAGTTATATATTTTTAGAATCAAATTATTGCTAAGATTATACTCGTTTAGTTTAAGAATAATGTCTTGTGTCTGTTTATTTGCAACAATGGTAGCATATATTGTATCTTTTCGTTGTTCTGGAATACCTTTTATGTTAAATAGAGAATCTTTATCTTCATAAATTTTATCTAATGCATCAACTCCAAGTGTATCAACTATTAATTCGGCTGTTTTTCTTCCAACACCTTGGAATATAGAGCTTGAAAGATAAGAAACAATAGCTTCTTTATCTTTTTCAATAACAGGTTCTACAACTATTGCAGATAATTGTGTTCCATATTTTCTATGTTGTACTATTTCTCCTTTGAATGAGTATAAATCATCTTCAACAAATTCGAAATCGTTAAATGTACCGACAACACTAAGATAATCTCCATCAACAAAATCGTACTGATCATTTAAAAATATTGATAATATATAGTAATTATTCTCTTTATTGTGAAAAATAATTTTATTTAA
>CALHQV010000153.1 GCA_938038035.1 uncultured Gemella sp.
TGCTACTGTTGGAGCTTCGTTTAGAACATTAGCATAAGCTGGATCTGATTCGTTACCTGCTTTATCAAGCACAGTGACTTTGATACGTTTGTCCGGATTTGTTGTCTCATTCGCTTCCGTCAAATCTGTACCTGCTGGAACTGGAACAACTAATTTACCATCACGTACTTCAACTTTTGTCGTACCATTATACCAACCATCAGCTTTCTTCGTTAGAGTAATTGGTGTTTTACTATTCGGTAAAGTAACTTTTAATGAAGTTAATCCACCAATTGCTTCTTTAATATTGTCTACCTCAGTGTTAGCATCACGGTTCGTTCCGTTATTTCTATCGTTTTCAGCGATATCTTGTTTTTCTCTAGTTTCATCTGTTAAGTTTTTTTGTTTTTCCGTAGGAACAGAAACTAGCAATTCTTTCACTTGATTTTTATCAGTTTTTTCTCCAGTAATACTATCTGTATGGACTGGTTCTACTGTAGGAGCAACAGGTTTAACAGTATCAATATAAATTGTTTTATTATAATAATAATCAGGATTATCTGTATTTCCAAGTGCATTAAATGTATTTCTATATGGACTATTTGGATTTACAACGGCTGTATTTTCTAATACTCTGTTTCCTTGTAAATCTGTAAATCCTTCTTTAATTTCTGCAGTTACCTTGAAAGTAGCAGTCCCTTTAAAGTTTTTCGCTGTTGTGAAATCAATACCGAATGTTCGTGTTCCATTTTTGGCAGGATCAGAATCCCCCGCATTGAATTTTAATCTAAGTGTTCTAGTTGTTTCATCATATGATACCACTTGGTAAGGACCAGGCCAATTCCATGCATTTGCTTTTTTAATTGAATCTTTTAATTCAACACCTTCAGGAATTTTAATAGTGTATTCATATGCACCATAAGTTGGTAATCCCCCAACATTTTTAACTGTAACTTTTAATTGACCGGACTCTTTATCTTTATATAATACATCTTTACCATATTCAGAAGTTGATTTACCACGAACAACATCTGTTGTCATTTCTAAAGCTGCACCAACAGTTAAGTTAACTCCCCCTACAAAGTATCCATCTTCAATTTCTGTTTTACCTTTTACTAGGTAAGTCTTTTTAAATGCTGGACCATCCTCTAATGCTTTAATGGTTACTTTAATTTTCTTAGTAGTATTTGGAGTATTGATAATCGTTCTCCAGAAACCAAAACCATTACCATTCCCTCCATCACCATACGGAGTTGAAACGTGTGTAGTTTCATTATGATTATTCGCATCTGTTAGCGTTCTTAAAACTTCACCTGTATCTGCATCTCTAACTGTAATTTCTACTTTTTCACCAGTACCAGCAGTACCCATATTCCCATAGGCACCACCTGTTAGAACACTTAGGTATAATCTAGAGTTCGGATTAACATTAAATTCTTTCGAAATTTGTGTACCTTTCTTATTTAATTGAATATAATAATCTTTCCCTACAGCTGAATGTGCTGCATTATTTAAAGGAACACCAGGTACACTTGAGTAGTTAACACCATTTGCATAGTTTTGATTAGCTTTATTAGGTGCTAATGGATTTCCTGGAACAGGAGTATCATTGTATTGTCTGTCAATACTTCCATTATTATCGTAAACTTTAGATGGTTTCGGATCAAATCCAGCAGGTCTATCCGCTGCAACTTCTGTTGGAGCTTCTGGTTTAATCGCTGTTACATAATTATTTGTCCCTTCTATTTTCCATCCATCAATTTCATTTTCAATTCTCTTTTCTTTCCAATTATAAGTAATTTTACCAAGTTTTACTGGAGCTGGATTTGGAGAACTAGTACTATTTCTTGAATATTGATTTTCAACAGTAGCAGATTTTGTTTCAACATCTGGAGTATTAAAATCAATATCTCCAAATTGATTTTTCAAACTTGAAATAACGTTATCTACTGGGTTAGCTCCTACCCCTCTTTTATTATTACTAGTAGGACCTTCTGCTGCTTGTTCTCCTACACCAGTAGGAGTCGCTCTAAACCCACTTTCCCCTTTACCAGGAATTGCTTTTCCATTTCGTGGATCTTGGTTTTTATTTGTTTTTTCTACTTTAGCTTCTGTTTCTGATTTATCTTCTACAGTAGGAGACACTTTTGGCATACTCTCAATTACAAAAGCCTTTTCTCTTAATCTTGCAACAGTTTTATCTACCTCTACCTGAGTTGCTTTATCATTTGCTGATAAAGCTTGAGCTTCTAATAGTGTTGCCTTTGCATCCTCAATAGTTTTTGATGTTTTATTACTAATTTCAACTTTATCTATAGCTGATTGAATACGTGAAATCGCTTCTGATAACTTACTGAAGTCTACCTTTGCAATATTTTCTGGCGCTAGCTTATCTTCATTAACTAAAGCTTCAGCTGAAGTTACTACTGGTTTAGAAACTGGATCTTTAGAAGGAATTTCTTCTCTCTTGGTATCAGGACTCGCAACATTCTCTTCGTGATTTAAGCTTTCTTGAGATGGCGATGACTGTGGATTAGACAAATTTGAGCTCGTTCTTGCATCGTTTCCTTGAATAGTATCAGCTTTTGCAGTGGCTCCACCTCCAAACATCATAAGCGCAGCAATCGCTACCGATGCTGCACCGAAACTATACTTTCGGATTGAAAATCGTTGAACTTTTTGTCCATGATATTTTTTTGTTCGTGAGTACATTACTACTCCTTTGCTTATATTTTATTTACATCAGGAAAAGTCAGTAAGACCCTCAAATTGATACCAAGAAAAGTCCCGACTTCACCTATTGTATAATAAACATAATAACTCTATCTATTCATTATGTCAAGCAATTCGATATTTTAATTGATATAAATATATAAAAAAGCAAAGATAATTAATAGATTCAGAAATATGATTAACAACTCTATAACAACTTTCAAAAAAAGATTAAAAATTACCTCATAATTTACATAGAAAAAGGAGCGGATATGATATCCTACTCCTTATTCTTATCAGAAAATCTAATTAGAATTAGTCTTCTTTTTTCTTGCGAGCAACAAGTCCAAATCCACTCAAGACACCTAAAAGTCCAAGTGCCGCTAAGCTAGCATTGTCTTCTGTACCAGTGTTTGGAAGTTCAGCTTGTCCTTTAGCTTCTGATGAAGCCGCTGGAGCTTGTGGTGCTTCACCATTTTCTGGTGCCGATGGCATCGTTGGAGTTACTGGACCCACTGGGTTAGCCGGATTAGCCGGATTAGGCGGTGTTGTTGGCTGACTTGGGTCTGTAGGAACTACTGGAGTTTCTGGTTGACTTGAGTCTGTCGGTTTCACCGGACTTGTTGGATTTGTTGAAGGTGTTGATGGAGAACCAGGTTGAGATGGAGTGAGTGAGCCTCCATTTGTAGAACCTTCTTTGACTTCTTTATAAACGTATGTTACTTCTGTTGTTCCTTCTGTTACTTTACCAGTTTCGGCACCTTTAGTTGCAGTTGGTACTAATACGTATTTCTTACCATCTTTTGTAGTAATTGTAGCTGGTTTGTTGTCACTTGTGTCGTATGCTGAGCTTACAGATCCGTCAGTCGTATCTTTAACGTCTTCTGCGATTGTGTTACCTGCTTCGTCAGTGTAGTGAACAACTACATTTCCTTTCACTTCTTTGTAAACATAAGTCACTTCTGTAGTCTTACCTGCTTCAACATCACCAGTTTCGTTACCTTTAGTTGATGCTGGGACTAATTCGTATACTTTACCTTCTGGAGTTGTGATACGAGTTGGTTTCATGTCCTTATCAGAAGTATCGTATTTAGCTCCTGGTTTACCGTCTTTAGTATCAACAGCATCTGCTTGAAGTGTGTTTCCAGCTTCGTCTACGTAATGAACAAGAACGTTTCCTGCTTTTTCGTATACATACGTGATTTCTGTAGTACCCTCAGTAACAGCACCGTTTTCTGGCTTAGAATCTTCTTTCAATTCTTTAGCTGTTAAGTAGTATACAGTTCCATCTTTTTCAAGTTTAGCTGGTTTGTTGTCAGTTGTATCATATTTCTCACTTAGTGATCCATTTTCTACATCTTTCGTATCGTCAGCTAATGTGTTTCCTTCTGTGTCAACGTAGTGAACGACTACATTACCAGTGATTTCTTTGTAGACGTAAGTTACTTCAGTAGTTTCTCCAGCTTTAACTTTACCTGTTTCATCACCTTTAGTTGATTGAGGGATTAATTCGTATACTTTTCCTTCTGGAGTAGTGATACGGTTTGGTTTCATTCCGTTATCTGCAGTGTTGTAGTCTGAGTTTGGTTTACCGTCTTTTGTATCAACAGCATCTACTTGAATAGTGTTACCTTTTTCATCAGTGTAGTGAACGACTACTTGTCCTGCTTTTTCGTAAACGTAAGTTACTTCAGTTTTACCTTCTACTACGTCTCCGTTTTCTGGTTTAGAGTCATCTTTAACAGCTTTCTCTGTTAAGTAGTAAACAGTTCCGTCTTTTTCGATTTTCTCTGGTTTATTGTCAGTTGTGTCGTATTTAGCGTTTAGAGAAGCACCTTTAGTATCTTCTTTGTCTTCTGCGATTACGTTACCTTCTGTATCGACGTAGTGAACGACTACATCACCAGTAACTTCTTTATAAACGTATGTTACTTCTTTCGTCTCACCCGCAACAACTTTACCAGTTTCATCACCTTGAGTTGCTGTTGGTACTAGTTCGTATACTTTTCCTTCTGCGGTTGTGATACGGTTTGGTTTCATTCCGTTATCAGAAGTGTTGTAATCTGATCCTGGTTTTCCATCTACAGTGTCTTTAGCACCTGAAGCAACATTTGCACCAGCTACATCAACACCTACTAATGGAGTTCCGTCTTCTGTTTGGTAATTTACTACTACTTGTCCTGCTTTTTCGTAAACGTAAGTTACTGTAGTTGTTCCTTCAACAACATCTCCAGTAGCTGGTTTAGAATCAGCTTTCAATTCTTTAGCAGTTAGATAGTATTTAACACCGTCTTTAGTGATTTCATCTTTTTTGTGGTCTGCTGTGTCGTATTTAACGTTTAGAGAAGCATCTGTTTCGTCTTTTTCGTCTTCAGCAAGTGTGTTTCCTTCTGTATCTTCATACTTAACAACAACATTACCTTTAACTTCTTTATAAACGTATGTTACTTCTTTAGTTGTTCCTGATTCAACTTCACCTGTTTCTTCACCTTCAGTTGATTCTGGAACTAATTGGTAAACTTTTCCTTCTGCAGTTTTAATACGTTCTGGTTTCATTCCGTTATCTGCAGTGTTATAAGCTGTTCCTGGTTTACCATTATCAGTGTCTTTTGCACCCGATTCTACAGTTTTACTTTCGTCACCAACTACTGTACCTGTAAGAGCTGTTCCATCTTCTGTTTTATAGTTAACGATGACTGATCCAGCTTTTTCATAGATGTAAGTTACTTTTGTAACACCTTCTACTACTGTACCTGTTTCAGCTGGTGATGTAGTTTCTGTACCATTTACAGATGTCATTGTGTTTGCTTCGTTTAGGTAGTAAACATTTCCTTGTGCATCTGTAAGTTTTTGAGGTTTTTCAGTTTCATTTTCTTTAGTGTTGTAAGGTACGTTTTTAGAAGCTGTAGTACTACTTACAATTACATCATTTCCATCAGCATCAACATAGTATTTCTCAGTTACTACTTCAGCTACTGTTTCAGGAGTATCAGTGTAAGGAGCTTTTAATTCTGTGCCGTCTTCTGTTTTATAGTTAACGACTACAGAACCTTTTTTCTCGATTTCACGAGTTTTTTCTTCTGCATAAGTGTAAGTGATTGTTGTAGTACCACTTGCTAAACGGTATGCACGAAGAGGAGTGA
>CALHQV010000154.1 GCA_938038035.1 uncultured Gemella sp.
TCCGCTTCGGTGTGGATTCAAATCACACCTACATTAAGGAGGTTTTCTCCGCCGCTACATTCATCACGGCTAGTCGATACACTTTTTGAAATTATAAATGTTTTATTGAGTATGGTTTTATTATCTACAATATTCTTTAATTCTATATAGTTTTGTAAAGTAAACATGATAACAACTTCTTTTGCTGTCTTGACACATATTTCGTCTGTTTCTATATTGGTAACAAATAGTTTCGTGTGTGGCATGAGATAATGTTTCTTTCTGCCTTTATAATATTCCGATATTTTTCTATTATGTTCTTTTGAGAATTTTCTACCTTTTGACGCTTTACTTATTTTCTCTTTTGCTTCTGGCGTTTGATGCTTTCCATACATACCGTTTTTGGGGCCTACAAATTGACCGTGATTCCCATTATTCTTGCGTAAGGCTGTAGAAATCTTCTCTGATATTACCTTCATCTCTTCATCAGACTTATCAATATATGTGTTTCCTCCCTCACCACCAACTGTCATATTATATCCTGTTTCTAAAGACTTATATTCGCTGATGTAATAAACTTCCTTTTCATTCAATTCTTCACGTGTATCAGCAAAATCTATTGGCTCTATTATAAAGTTCTCTTTGCCATATTTTCTAATTGCTCTTGACAGTTTAAAATTATTACCTTTATCTGCACTGTTTATGTGCCCTTGTAATCTATCATTAAGGCTTCTTGTTGTTTTACCAATATATACTTTTCCTGTTTTTATATTTGTTATTTTGTAGATTGTTCCATAACTCATAATTATTTATACTCCATAATTTCAAAGTAGCACGGTCTCATCTGTCGCACAAACTTAGTTGTGTCAGACCTAACCGTTAGCCAGTACATTGTTTGTACTGACACCCCTTGACAAAGGTTCACCCGATTTTAGATGGGCTGTAGTTTTCACTTACCCATCGAAGGAAAGCAATGTCCGTCTTTATTTTTAAACATTTCTTTTTCTGAAATATGGTCTGGTACCATTCTCTTCGCTGTACATTCGGCTGCAAGTTTTGTTAGGTACCAATATGGTTTTGTTTCATCACAATTAGAACTGTCAATAGCATAAATTAGTTTAGGGAAAACTGGTGAACACAATACTCCATGCTCATTATGTAAACCTTTAATTCTCTGCTTTAACATTTCTTCAATGATTAATGCTAAATCTTTCTTAGTTTGCTCATCTTTTGCTTCATTCAAATACATAAAGATGGTAATAAATGGTGACTGACCATTACTAGATGCCATTGTGACAATTTGATGATTAATTGTCTGAATACCATCTTTAACTTCTTGTCTTACTTGCTTTTCAACAATCTCATTTAATTGTTTTGTTGTTACTTCTACACCTTGTTCTGTAAATTCGTCCATTAATCTATGACGAATCTTCTTTCTTGAAACATCAACAAACGGTGCTAGATGTGTCAACGTCATAGACTGGCCTCCAAATTGGGACGCTGAGATAGCCATAGAAGCTTGACTCGCCAGGGTAGCCGCTGTGCTAAATGACTTAGGTGGATAAATCTTAGTTCCATTTAATACTGTACCATTTTCAAAAATGTCTTCTAGATTGGCTAAACCACAATTCGTCATTCCTTGTGCACGATAATCTAAATCATGTACATGAATAATTCCTTTTTGATGAGCTTCTTGAACATCTTTAGGTAAAATGTACTTATTAACTAAATATCTACTCATCTCACCAGCAACAAGGTCTCTTTGTGTACTTAATAGTTTTGCATTCTTATTTGCATTTTCATTACTTGCATCAGTCTCTTTCTGTTCAAATAATGCTAATGCTGATTTTTCTAACTCATTGAATCTTGAATCTCTTAATTTACCTTTCAAGAATCTATAATTAGAATATGCTTTAGTTAATGCAAAACTCGCATTGTCGTAGAGTTCTTCCTCTACCATATCTTGAATATCTTCTACTGAAATTTCAGTATCTTCTGGAATACGCTTCACTACTGAATCAACCAATTCTGCGATTTCTTCTTCTGTTAAACGATTCTCTTTGGCAACTTGCATATTTGCCTTTTCAATTGCTGAATTTAATTTTTCTGGTAAAAATTCAACTACATTACCATTTCTTTTTACAACTTTAATCACTTTTAATGTCCCTCCTTGGTATAAGTTCTGCTATACCTAATCTTTCATAAATACTTGACTCAATGAGTCTATCTAATCTCTCTGTTCTTTTTACTTATACATAAAATACTCCTCCTTGCTGACACTCTTTTTAGAGATTTATAGGATGGATTTTGTTTGCCTCCCTTGTCTCTAAAATCAATGAGCCTGCTATTTATATCCATCAACACAAAAGAGCCACTACTTCGTCTACCTTTAACAAAACAAAGTTCTCCCATATACTCAACTAAATCAAACTTTTTAAAACCGAGAATTTTCCATGTAGGAATCTTTCTCTCTCCACGCATGCCTTGACAAAGTTGCCTATCTTGTTTTGATACACGTCTCTTTTGATACAGCACGTCAGATAATTCAAAAGGTAAACCGCCACTTGCAATTACACAAGCATCTATATAATGGTCTTTTGGTAAGTTTAAATGATTTCTGTTTTCACTTGTCACAAAACCAAACGTTTCTATTGCATCAGGATATTCCTTTAATAGTCTACTTCTGATTATACTCATGTGAGTAGCATGCTTTAAGTTCTTACTCTTTTTAGGTTTCTTGTTTAGAACCACAGTACCAGCATGAACACCTTTATGACAATCTTCACACAAAGTAATAAGATTTTCTTCGTCATCTGTTCCACCATCACGTCTGAATTTAATGTGATGAACCTCTAATCTACAGTTCTTTTTCCCACAACACTGACATGTGTATTTATCTCTATGGAGAATCGCTTCTCTTCTAGATGAGTAATTGTAGTTAAAACCTTTCTGATAGCCCCAGTGTTTAACTTTTTCACTGATTAGAGCAGAATTCTTCATTAAAGTAGTATCGAATTGGCTTACTTCTAAGATTAAATTAGAGATAGGTAGAATCCTCTTACAGAACTCAATTTCGTCTATATGGGCCTGAATCTTGTGTTTAACGCTTGGTTGAAGTCTATCTTTCTTAGTTGAATTAGCTCTATTTAAAAATCTAGTTTTTCTATATCTAGTTTTTCTGGAGCGTCTATTTCTTCTAAACATCCTTCTTTGTTCCATCTTTCGTTTAATATCATCTCGTAACTCTATTTGGGATTGGTATAGGACTCGGTTATTACTTACAACTGCTATGCCTATATGTTTTGAGCCAGTATCAACACCACAATAACACTCTCCAACAAAATCATTTTCTGGTTCAAATAATAATTTAATTGTAAATGGACAACGTTTTATTACTTTTGCTCTTTTACTTTTAAGTAACCTACGAACCTTACCACAACGTGATATTGGCATAAGTGGTTGTCCATCTTTTGAAATTACATATACTAACATACGTCATGTCTCCTTTCGTTGATGATTAGTTTTTATGCTCTACGCCAGTACTAATCGAACTGTAGTGCCTAACCAGCTTCTGTTACCAAAGTTGGTGTCGGTCTTCTCATCGACAAAGATAATTAGAGTTTTGAAATTACTAACACAGGACTCGCTT
>CALHQV010000155.1 GCA_938038035.1 uncultured Gemella sp.
TTAATGCAAGTAATGAAAGGCCGATTACTACAAGAGATTTGTTTGTAGTTTCACCAGTTTTTGGAAGAGTTTTTGGTGCTGGTGCATTAGTAGGAGTTGAATTTGCTCCTCTAGTGTCTATTACTGTGAATTTTTTCTCTTCTTGAACGGCTGATGAATTTATATCTTTTTCGCTTGATGCTAAAGCTGTTTTAATTTTAGCGATAATGGCAAATTTACTAAAGTGATCAACTGTAAATTGTAAGCTATTGTTGGCTACAGATGAAGGAACAAGTTCAATAGAATTATCCTCTTTAATATGATAAACTAGTATATCTTTGTCTTGTTCATTTTGAAGTAGAGCAACTTTTACTGTTCTTGAAACACCAAGTTTTACAGTTTTGTTATTCTTCTGTAACTCTAAGTCAACAACTCTTATTGAAGTAATGTCTTTCTTATCATTAAAATTATTGTTGGTATCAGCAATAATTTTATCTTTTAGATTTTCTAAGTTTACATCTTTAGTGATATCTTTAGCTGATAAAGTTAAATCTTTATTATCTGTAGAATATAAATCAACACTTATACCTTTATCTTTTGATTTAATAGTTACAGTAACTGTATTATTATTAATGTTTAATTCTGGTAACTCTGAAACTGTAGGGGTCTCAGATGGAGTGTTTACTTCAGAAACATTACCATCTTTATCAACAACTACTTTATTACCATTTTCAGAAAGACCATCGATTTTACCAGTGAAAGGTTTAAGAGCATCAACTACAGGAGCATCAGAAGGGACTGAATATTCATATTTTGTTCCATATTCATTTTCTTTAACTTTATTTCCATTTTCAGAAACAACTGTATTTCTAATGCTTGGATGCATTATAAATTGATTGTTATCTTGGAATAATTGCCCCATTTCAAGAAGTATTTTCTCAGAATTGTTTTTAGCTGCGAACATAACACCAAGAGGAAGGTTGTTTGCACTCTTATAAACAGGTAATGAGATTGCTGGATTTCCTGTTAAATTGAATAACCATGTAAATGGTGTTCTTCTCATCATAGGTTCCCATTGTTTAACTAGTAGATTGAATCTTTCTTTTGGATCTTTTATCTTATTAATATTATAAAGTTGTTCTTCAACTTTTGGATCAACATAAGGATCTACTTTTTTATCATTTGATGGTGCTGTTACCGCATTAGTAGCCATTAAGAATAAATCATATTTTTTGTAGAATTCATTCATTTGGTTAGCATACACTGATGCGTCTTTAGCAGAAGATACATCAGTGTTTGTAGTTTTCCCTTTATATGAAGATGTACCTAAAGCATAAGTTGCTGGATCTAAATCACGTTTGTTTTTTTCTTTAGCTAAGTTCGCTGCTGTAGTATACCCGCCACCAATTGCACCTATTGTATATGTTCTAATACCTTCATAACCATCAATAGGGAATTCATTTACTTCTTCAACAGTGAACCCTTGTTTTCTTAGGAAATCAACAGCTTTAAGAACTGCTTTTTTACCATCTTCACTTAATTCAACATCTTTTAATGGTGTTTTAAGTGAATAAGCAATTTTTAATTTTTTCAAATCAGTTGGAACTTCTTCCAGCGTTTTAGGTTTACTAATTTGTGTTTTATCAAAATAAGTTTTGGCGTCTTCAATTGTTTTTACTAGAGGGAATTTAACTACATGTCCAGTTGGTTTTAGACCAATCAATCCAGTCCATGAAGCAGGAATACGAATTGATCCCCCAGCATCACTTCCGCTTGCTATTGAAACCATACCACTGGCTACAGCACCAGCACTTCCTCCTGAAGATCCTCCAGTATTACGACTAGGATCCCAAGGGTTGCCTGCGGGCCCAAATAATTTAGAATCTGTAATATTTCTAGTACCTAGTTCTGGATAGTTAGTTTGGCCAAGTATAACAAAACCTAGTTTTGCAAATTCTTTAGCAACAGCTCCACTAAATTTTGATACTTTACCCTTATTAAAATAGACACCATTTGAAGCATCACCATCTTTTACTTGATCTAATCCTTTAATAAGTGTTGGAACACCTAAGAATGGTTGTTCTTCCCAATTTATTGGATTTGCAGCAAGATTACCTGCTTTGATTCTATCGTCTATTTCTTTTGCAGTTTTATATGCTTCATCAACTAAAGCATTAGGTATTTTTCCATTTTCTGTAGTAAGTACTGCATTTAACTTAGGATTTTCTTCTGCAATAACTTTGTAAGCTAAGTCAACAAGCTCTGTACTAGTAACTTTTTTCTCACGAATTAGTTTTGCAAGTTCAAGAGCACTTTTTTGTTTATATTCAGCTACAGTAAAAGGTATAGTTGGTTTAGTAGATTCTTTGTTTTCAACATTAGCCCTGTTAGTAGTCTCGTTATTTTTATTGATTTCAGGTTCACTATTAGTAGTACCTGCTGTTACATCGTTTGCTGTAGTAGTATTAGTAGGAGTTGGTACTACATTATTGGCAGTAGTATCAATACTAGTTGGTTTTTCATTAGCAGTAGTAACGTTAGAAGATGTTGTAATTTTATCATCACTTGCTTTAGCTTGATTATCGTTAGCTATTACTGGAAATAATGTAGCAGCTGCAAAGGCAGGTATAAGTACATATTTAATCTTATTTTTTTTCATTTTTAGCTCCTATTTTAAATAATTGTTAAAAACTTGAAAAAGCTTTCTACATACAATTATACTCCGATACTTGTTATCAATCAAGAAAATAGTTATATAAAATAAAAAAATATTAACATGGTTTTCTATATAGATAGTATGGTCG
>CALHQV010000156.1 GCA_938038035.1 uncultured Gemella sp.
AATTAACAAATATAATCATATCCTAAAATTGGCTATAGGTCAAGTCAAAAACGCTATTTCTAACGATTTTTCTCTATTTTTTTAGGAATGATATCGAACTAAGATAGCCCATGCATTTTCGCCTGTATGTGTCTGAATGATAGAGCCCGTTTCCAGTACTGAGATTGGTTTTTCGACATAAGTTTGTAAAATATTCTTCATCTCACTGGCCCATTCATTGGTACCAGCGTAGGATATTCCAATTTCTGCAACGGATTTATGAGATAGGGTATCTGCTAATTCATCAAGCCATTTTTTAAATGTCTTAGCACCACGCCCCTTTACAATAGGCTGGAGTTCATGATCCTTCATTTGCATCACAACTCGGATATTCAAAAGAGAGCTTAGCAAACCGGTCACACGTCCGATACGTCCACCCTTAACTAGGTTTTCTAATGTTGAAACACCGATATAGAGTTCTGTATGATTTTTGACGTCCTCTACATGAGCTAAGATTGTTTCTAAATCTTTACCCTCTTTAGCAAGTTTAGCAGCTTCAACAACTTGAAACTTCATAGCTTGATCTGTAAAAGAACTATCAATAACCGTCACATCAGCAGTTGAGAGACTTGCCCCTTGGCGAGCAGCTTCAACAGTTCCAGACAAGGCATGGGACATGTGAATGGCGATAATTTGACTGCCATCTTTACCTAGTTCTTCAAAGACCTCAGCAAACACTCCTACAGGTGGCTGGCTTGTTTTAGGCAGATTCTTACTTTGTTGCATAAGATGAAGGAATTCTCCCTCTTTCAAATCTGCATCCGAATAAAGCACACTATCAATCATAACTGATAGAGGGACAACAGTGATATTTAATTCTTTAACTACTTCTGGTTCGATAGTAACAGAAGAGTCCGTTACAATTTTTACTTGTGTCATAAGTTCAATCTTTCTATTCTTCTCAATAGGATTGGAATTTTTCACTCTTATTATATCAAAAAAATGATAAAAAATCATGCATTAGCCTCAATTATATGGTACAATAGTAATGTATATTAACTAAAAATTGAAATGAAAGTGAGGATGGTTGTAAGATGACTAAAAAAACATTTTATGTTACAACTCCTATTTATTACCCAAGCGGTAACTTACACATAGGGCATGCTTATACAACAGTAGCATGTGATGCTTTAACAAGATATAAAAAATTAAGTGGATATGATACATACTTTTTAACAGGTACAGATGAACACGGTCAAAAAATTCAACAAAAAGCTCAAGAAAAAGGTATTTCAGAACAAGCTTATGTTGATGAAATGATTAAGGATATTAAAAGATTATGGGAAGCTATGGATATTAACTATAGCAAATTTATTCGTACAACAGATGATTATCATGAAAAAGCAGTTGCTGAAATTTTTGATAAATTAGTTGAAAAAGGAGATATCTATCTTGGAGAATATAAAGGTTGGTATTCTATTAGTGATGAGGAATATTTCACAGAAACTCAACTTCAAGAAGTCTTCAGAGATGAAGAAGGAAATATGATTGGTGGTATAGCACCAAGTGGAAATGAAGTAAAATTAGTTAGTGAAGAATGTTACTTCTTCAAAATGAGTAAATATGCTGATAGATTAGTTAAGTACTATGACGAGCATCCAGAATTCATTTTACCTGAAAGCAGAAAAAATGAAATGCTTAATAACTTTATTAAACCAGGATTAGAGGACTTAGCTGTTACTCGTACAACTTTTGATTGGGGAGTAAAAGTAAAATCAAATCCAAAACACGTTGTATATGTTTGGATTGATGCCTTAGTTAACTACATTACAGCGCTAGGGTATGCTACTGGTGAAAGTGAAGAGCTATTCAATAAATATTGGCCGGCTGATGTACAAGTAGTAGGTAAAGAAATTGTACGTTTCCACGTTATTTACTGGCCAATACTACTTATGGCATTAGATTTACCATTACCTAAAAAAATCTTTGCTCACGGTTGGTTATTAATGAAAGATGGTAAAATGAGTAAGTCTAAAGGTAACGTAGTTGACCCTTATATGTTAATAGAGCGTTATGGATTAGATTCAGCACGTTATTACTTATTACGTGAAGTTCCATTTGGACAAGATGGAATATTCACACCAGAAAGTTTTATCGACAGAATCAACTCAGATTTATCAAATGATTTAGGAAACCTATTAAATAGAACTATTTCTATGATTAACAAGTACTGTGGTGGAGTAATTCCAAAATTTGTTGAACCAACAACAGAATTTGATAATGAATTAATAGCTCTATCAAAAGAGGTTATCGCAGAATATGAAGAGTACATGGAAAACATGCAGTTTTCTAAAGCTTTAGAATCAGTGTGGAAATTCATTTCTAGAACTAACAAATATATTGATCAAACTACACCTTGGATTTTAGCAAAAGATGAAGCAAATCAACCTGAATTAGATAAGGTTATGAACTACTTAGCGGAAAGTCTTCGTATAGCGACAATCTTAATAGCACCTGCTTTAACAAAAGCACCAACAGAAATTGCTAAGCAATTAGGAATTAGAGAAGACTTATTAGTGTTTGAATCTGCTAAAACTTTTGGAGTATTTGATGGAACTGTAAAAGTTGTAGAAAAACCAACTCCAATATTCCCAAGATTCGATAAAGATGTCGAAGTAGAGTATATTAAAGAACAAATGTCACCTAAGGCGCTTGAGAACTTAGAAACAGAATCTAAAGAAGAAAATGAAGATACATATGTTGAGCTTGCTGAAGAAATCACAATTGATAAATTCTTTGAAACTTCGTTAAGAGTAGCAGAAGTATTAGAATGTGAAAAAGTTAAGAAGAGTTCAAAATTATTAAAATTCAAACTTGATTTAGGAAATCACCAAAGACAAATAGTATCTGGTATTGCTAAATACTATGATCCAGCAGAATTAGTAGGTAAAAAAGTTGCTGTTGTAGCTAACTTAAAACCAGTTAAACTATGTGGTGAATTAAGTGAGGGAATGATTTTATCAGCAGAAAAAGATGGTATCTTACGAGTAGTTGAAATTAATGCAGAAATTCCTAACGGAGCAGAAATTAGATAATAAAAAGAGAGAATATAGTGAAAACTATATTCTCTTTTTTGGGAATTAAAACAATTTATATGTACAAAGTAATCCACCTGAGAATTTCCTCAGGTGGACTAAATTAATTATCTTGTTGTTCTTTGTTTGCTTTGAGAGTTAGAGGCGTTTTTATTATCATTACTATCTATGTTTTTAGTCTTAGGCGTTTCTCTATTAACTTCAATCACACGAACCGGATTAACAGGTACGAATGATCCATCAGATACATGATAAATTAATCTGTTGTTATTAATTCCGATACCATTAATATTAAGTTGTGCACCATTACTAAAGGTAACTCTAACTTTGCTTGCTGCTTCATCAGAATATACATTTTGTGTAGCTAAGAATTTAATCGCTACTGGGCGAGAAATAAAGTTTTCAAGTTCATCGTTCTTAGAATCTACTGATACAAATTTTTCATTAGCTGTAATAAATTGACCTTGTAGATTTCCTGATGAAATTTGATACATTAAATATCCGGCAGGTGATACTATTTTGTTTACAGTTAGTTTAGTACCAGGTTCAATAACTTCACCTTGATCTGACCAACTCGCTGATTTGAAAGCATGAATTTTTTTGTTTACTGTAACTTGACGATCTACATCAAATGAATATGATGTAAAAGTTCCAGCAAGTTTAGCAGTGATTTCTTCATCTTGAGCATCAGAATCGATACGAGCAGCTTCTGCTTTTTCTTGTGCTTCTAGAATTTTAGCTTTTTCTTCAGCTTCTTTTTGTTTTTTCATCTCTTCTGTAGTGTCTACAGCAGTAGTATTAGTTTCTCCAAAGCTTACATAATGTTCTTTAGCTGAAGAAATGAACTTAAGTGTAACTAAGAAACAAATTGATAATATTATCGCTAATATAACTGATGTAGCAATTCTTACTTTAATATTTTTTGATACCTTTTTAATTTTATCATAATTTTCAACTTTTCGTCTAAAAACTTTTTTAGAAATAAAGGCTTTAATAGATATTAGAGATACTAAGAAAATGTTTCTTACATTATTATCGATGTATTTGACCTTAAATGCAGTTTCATCTTCATTTATTACTTCTTTTTTTATACTGTGTATTTCTTTTTTAAGACCATTAAGTTTATACTCAATTTCTAAGTTTTTTTGAATTTTTTCAATAATTTTTTTCTCAGAGACTATATCTTTTTGAGTAATTTGTTTTTGAGCAACTAAAGTATTTAATCTTTTCTCTTCTAAAGTTATTTTTCCTTTGTCGGCATTTCTATTTTTAAGAGTTGCAATAGTTAACTTTTTCTCTTCGATTTTATCTTCTAAAGAAATTAATGTTGTTTGTAATGAAAGTAAAGTATTTTCGTGTTCTCTCATTTCATTTTCTTTTTGTAAAAACTCTACTTTCTTTTTATCTTCTAATATTTGGAATTCTTTTTCTTTTCTTCTATATTCTCTTTTTCTTCTTTCAGCCTGTTCTTTTTCAATACGTTGACGTTCAAGTTCTTTTTCACGAGCAATACGTTCTTTTTCAAGACGTTCTTTCTCACGTTGTTCAGCTTTTTCTTTTTCGATACGTTGACGTTCAAGTTCTTTTTCACGAGCAATACGTTCTTTTTCAAGACGCTCCTTTTCACGTTGTTCAGCTTTTTCTTTTTCGATACGCTGACGTTCTAATTCTTTTTCGCGAGCAATACGTTCTTTTTCAAGACGTTCCTTTTCACGCTTTTCAGCTTTTTCTCTTTCTATACGTTGACGTTCAAGTTCTTTTTCGCGAGCAATACGTTCTTTTTCAAGACGCTCTCTTTCGGCGCGTGCAATCTCATTTTTTTTGCGTTCTTCTTCTATTTTACGCTGTTGTTCTTCAAATTTTTTCTTTGCTTTTTCTAGTTCAAGTGCACGTTGTTTTAATTCTTTTTCTTTTAATTTTACTTCTTTTTCTTTTTCTCGAAGTTCTTTTTCGATAGCAGATTCATCAATATGAGAATCTGTCTTTTCGTTATCCTTAGATTCATTATTTTTAAAATTAAAAGTTTTTACTTGTTTTTTTAAACGACTAAAAAAAGATGTTGAATTATCTTTTTCTTTGGTCGAATCTGTAGTATTTGTTTCAACTACTTTTTCTTTTTGTTCTTTTTTTATGAGTCCACACACTATGATTTTGTGACGATTTGGGAAAAGTCCGTTTGTTTCAATATCTAAAAAAATATCATCTTCTGAAAGTGATCCTGTGTGTGGAAGAACCATTTTGAATAATTTCATTGTGAATCAGTCCTTTTATTTTTTTATAGTTAGGATTATATTGTTGAAAAATATTTTCAATCATATTGT
>CALHQV010000157.1 GCA_938038035.1 uncultured Gemella sp.
ACTAAACGGTGATTGCTAGTTTCAATATTTTTATCTAAGTGAACGTCTAAATTATAATCTTTAAAAATATTTAAATAATTTTCGTATGTATTATCACGATAAAGAATTGCTATCTCATTTTGATTGATATTATTATGTTTTAGTTTCACAATCTCACGAGCAATTTGCTTAACCTCTAACTCCTTATTTTTAGCACACATAATTTCAATACTATCATCGATTTCATACTGCGCTGTGAAGTTTTTATAATATTTATCAGCAAGAACATCATTAGAAACCCCATTAAAGCGGCCTCTATGAGTTTCTAGTACTTCATATTCCTCTACTTTATTATCTTTTATTTTAAATTTCAGTGTATTTATTTCTTCTTTTTTTACAAATGCTACTACAGAAAAATTTACATCTTTATTACTTTTCACTATTTCATTCATACTAGCAACAATCTCATGAGATTTTCTAAAAATATCTAACTTATATTTTTCTTTACTATACAAATCAGATAGGTAAAAATCATTATATTTCATCTTTTCTAGTTCATAACCTTGAATCAGTTGTAATAAATCAAAATTAAAATATCTGTTTGCATCACTTATAACACTCATTATTAACTTTTTAGACTTCTGAGCAAGTTTTCCAATGTAATAATATTCCTGCGCTGTAAAGTTATAATAAGCATCCACATAAAAAATATAATCACTTAAATCAATGTATTCTAGATACAAAAGTAATTCAGTTATATAATCTACTTTGTCAAAAGAACCCTGTTCTTTTAATAATTTCAAATATTCAACATATATTTCTAAAATAGATTCTAATTTTTCTCTATGACTACTATCTATATTAGTATTTTTGTCCAAATACTCTTCTAATACATTAATACTTACTTTATACTCTTTTAATTCATTTATAATTTCTTCTACAACTTCTATAAAATTAACATCTTGTATGATTCTTTTTACTAAAAAGTTTTCACTATTTTCTAAATTTTTTGCAGCTTTATAAAAGTAGAATGGCTTAATATTATCTCCCAGTCTACTAAGATTATCCATTCCTAATTGTTTTGATAATTTTCTAGTTAGACTTGAGAAATTCATAACATCGATATTAAAAGTACCACCAAACTTATCACATAACATTTTTTCAAAATTAAAACTGTTCTGTTCCGGAGTTAATACGATTATTTTATGGTTATCTCTATTTAACTCAATATCATTTAATATATAGTTCGTTTTCCCTACACCACTTGGACCAATTAATAATTCTAAGTTCATGTTTTCTCCTTTCTTTTTATATTACCTTATATTCCAGTCATTTTAATCTTCGCATAATTATCTTTAGAATAGACTTCTACTTTAGGTCTAATTCTTTCTTTTAGCTCACTAACATGTGAAATAATACCAATATTTCTTCCGTACGATTGTAAATCTATTAGCGTTGTTAGTGCAATATCTAGCGTTTCGGCATCTAATGATCCAAATCCCTCATCGATAAAGATAGTTTCAAGTGATATTCCTCCACTTTCATTTTGAATAACTTCGGCTAATCCTAAAGCAAGAGCTAAAGAAGCTAAGAATAATTCTCCTCCAGAAAGAGAACTAATAATACGAGTACTATTTAAATAAATATCATGTATCTCAATCTCTAAACCTTGAAGACCTCCACCTTTTGATTTTTCATCACGCCTAATAAATCTATATCTATCATTTGTCATCTGTAATAATCTTTTAGTTCCCGCAACTAGAATCAAGTCTAGATAATATCCTTGAACGTATGTTTCTAATGATTTTCTATTTTCAGTTTTTCCACTAACAACGTCACTAAATGCTATAATTTCTCTTATATCTTTAGATGATTCTAATAAATTAATATACTCACTATGAATTTTATCATATAATTTTTTATTATTTTCTAATCTTGTATTAAGAATTGCAACTTTTTCTATAAAATCATTAACTTGAGATTCAATATTTTTTAGTTTCTGTTGCACTTCTTCTAAATCGGGTTGTTCTATCTCTTGTAACTCTTCTTCAAGTTTTTCTATAGTGCTTACTATAATTTTCTTGGCATCTTCAAATTTATTAATTTGAGATTCAAATTCTTCTAAATTATTCAATTCTCCGATATTTTCTTCTGCCATTTCTAAGGTTATGTAATACTTATTAAGCTTAGATTTAGTAAAACTATCAACAATACTTTCTATCCTTTTACTAACTTCTAGTAAATTCGTTTTATTATTTTTCTCTTCTGTTTCTAGTCTCGTTTTTCTAACCAATAGTTCATTACTATTATTTTGTAGAACGTTACAGTTATTATCAAAATCTTCAACTTGAGATTGTATTTTCTCATAATAATCTACAAACTCATCTAGCTCTATTTTTACATTATTCTCAAACTGTTCGATTTTATTTTTCGCTTCTAGATGCTTTTGTTTAATTTCGTCTTCATTTTTAAATAACTCTGAAAGTTTCTCTATTTCTAGATTAAGTCCCTTAATTTTATCCTCAGATGTTTCGATTGCTTTACTAACACCAGTTAGTTTAATATTTTCAACCTTTAATTCATCTTCCAATTGTGATAGTTCTTCCTTAGCTTTAAAGTTAATTGTATTCTCTAAATTTTTTAGAAGAGTACTTATTCTCTCTATTTCTTCTTCATCTTTTTTTATAAGAGTTTCTAGTTGAATTATATCTTTATTAACTTTTTGGAGTGATTTTTCTATATTATCATCAATCACAACCAAGTCAGGAATTTCTGGTAAGTGTTCGATTTTTTGTTTACATAAAGGGCAATCATCTCCCTCATGTAATTTCAGTAAAAAACTATTTAAAACTTCTTGTTCCTTATTCTTATTTAATAACGTAACTTCTTGCTCTAGCTTATCCCTCTCTACTTCCAGTTCTTCTAATTGTTTTTTATCAATAGTAAGTTTCAAACTCTTATCATTTATTTCAGATAATCTATTATTGTATTCTTTAAATCATTTTTTCTTTTATCATCTTCTCTACATTGATTATGAAATTTTAGATACTCTATTCTTGCACCAGTGTATTCTTGTTCTAGTTTATCTAATTTAAAGTGATATTCTTTTTCGAGTTCTAACAATTCATTAGTCTTTAATTCTCTAATCTGCCGTTTAATATCGTTTAACTCATCATCTTTAGATTTATCTCTATCTAATGCACCATGAAAGCCTACATACGTTGGTAACAAACAATTGTTTTTATTGAAAATAAAACGATTTTTATTTTTCTTGTCTCGATAATCAATAAAGTAAAATAAATATTGCCCTTCTTTATGGAAGTAATTTTGAGATAATTGTTTTCTAATTTTCCATTCATCAGTGTTTATATAATCATCTAATGATAAGTTATATTTTTTGTAATCGTCATCTAGCACCCTATAGCGCTCTCTAATGCATTTTAAGTCTTCCATTAATGTTTTAATGAATTCAAAATTAGGAGTGCACAGAGTCACACCAATATCATCTAGATGTGTTTTATATATATTCCTCACAAACTCTTTAGCATCATTAAAAGAATCA
>CALHQV010000158.1 GCA_938038035.1 uncultured Gemella sp.
CATTTACATTCCAAGATATTAATTTCATATTTATTTCCTTTCTTTATAATATTCTATTAAATAAACTACTGCTAGTATATATCCAAATTTTCCTAAACCTGTAATTTGTCCTATACAAGCTGGAGCTGTGATACAAACTTTTCTAAAATCTTCTCTTGCATGAATATTTGAAATATGTACCTCAACAGTAGGGATACTAACTGCCTTTATAGCATCATGAATGGCTACTGATGTATGAGTATAGCCTCCTGCATTTAGAATAATTCCATCATATTTTCTATTATAAGCCTCTTGAATAAAGTTTACAATTTCACCTTCAATATTACTTTGTAAAAATTCAAATTCTATATTTTTATCCTTAAATTCAGAATAAGTTTCAATATATCTACATAAATCATCATAACTAAAAGTACCATAGATATTTTTCTCTCTTATTCCTAGCATATTTAAGTTAGGACCATTAATTACCATTATTTTCATAAAACTCTTTAACCTTCTTTATTATTTTTTTTATTGGCCTTCACTTTATCAATAATAAGTGACACTATTAGGAAAATTATAGGAATCGCTAAACTACTCATCTTCCCCTCCTAGAGTTTCTGTTAAGATACTCATTTGCAATCAATCCACGAACAAGATTTTCTTGAGAAAATTCTAATTTTTTTGTATTATTTTTAGTATTACTAGGTTGGTCAAAATTTCTTTGCATCGAAAACTTATTACGACCTTTATTGTAATTTTGATTATAATACTGTTGATATTTGTTCATAGTAGAGCTATCAACTTGTTGTTCATATATATCTTCTTTATAAACTTGTTGATTAGATAAAGAACTTTGTCTATTTCTAGATTCATTAAAATCCTTATTTGCAGCTTCTTTGATTCTTTTCATCTCTTCAACTGCCTTCAGTGCTTGAGCTCTAGCGTTGTCTAGCTCCATTTGTTTTGAATTATCTAAATTTTTTCTGTATCTTTTACTGTCAGAAGCAAAAACCATTACAAAAATAGCAAAAATTATGATAAATATTATTGGTGCTGCGAAAATTAAAAATGACATTTCACATCCTCCTTTTTATCTAATTATTTACCTGCTCCTGTTTCAGGTTGTGACATACGTTTAATTGAATCTCTCATACCTGTATCAGCTTCTAAATTTTTATAATTCATATAATCCATAATACCTAGATTACCTTGTTGGAAAGCTTTCGCCATAGCTAATGGTAATTCTGCTTCAGCTTCTACAACTTTCGCGCGCATTTCTTGAATTCTAGCTTTCATCTCTTGTTCAGCCGCAACCGCCATAGCACGACGTTGTTCAGCTTTTGCTTGAGCGATATTTTTATCTGCGATAGCTTGTTCTGTTTGTAAGTTCGCACCAATATTTTGACCGATGTCGACATCTAGAATATCAATAGATAAGATTTCAAATGCAGTACCTGCATCTAATCCCTTATCTAAAATTGTTTTAGAAATTCTATCTGGATTTTCTAGAACTACTGTGTGTGATTCAGAAGAACCAATTGTAGAAACAATACCTTCACCTACACGGGCAATAACAGTTTCTTCTCCAGCTCCCCCTACAAGTCGTTCAATGTTTGCACGAACTGTAATTCTTGCTTTTGCTTTTACTTCAATACCGTTAATTGCAACCCCTGCAATATACGGTGTTTCAATAACTTTAGGGTTAACGCTCATTTGAACTGCTTGAAGTACATCACGTCCCGCTAAGTCAATAGCAGCACAACGTTCAAATGTTAAACTTACTATGTTAGCTCTGTGAGCTGCGATAAGAGCATTAATTACTCTATCAACATTCCCCCCTGCTAAATAGTGACTTTCCAATTGATTAATAGTAACAGCTAAACCAGCTTTATGTGCTTTAATCATCGGATTAATTACTCTACTCGGAATAACACGTCTTAGTCGCATACCAACAAGTGTAAAGATACTTACCTTAACTCCAGCGGCAATGGCACTAATCCAAAGACCAAGAGGGAAGAAAGTGAAGAATATCGATAGCACAATCAATACAACTACCACGATAATACCTGAGAATATTAATTCTGGCATAATACTACCTCCTTAAAATTTTTATATTTTTTTAACCACTATACGCATTCCTTCTACACGTATAATCTCTATTTCATTACCCTTTTCTATAAAATCTCCATCAGTTACTACATCCAACTTTTCATTTCCTAAAACAGCTACTCCTGCTGGACGTAAATCTGTATATGCTTGAAGTTTTTTTCCTATTAATTCTAATCTACTTTCACTCGCCACATATCCATCTTCTGTTGAAATAGAATCGTTAAGAACAAGCCTATTTAATAACATTAACCTTCTATGGAAAATATTTCTATTAACATAAAATTGAATCGTTGCAAGTATTAGAGAAATAACTAAAATAAATGCAATATGATATGTTGACTTATTAATGTAGATTATTGCATAAATCACGGTAATGATCCCTACCGTTCCAACTATTCCACCAGGAATAAACATCTCTAGACCTATTAGAGATATACCTCCAATAAATAATAATAGAACAAAAATACTTATACCTGTAGAATAAGAATGTAGAGCTATATATGTCGCTAAACTAAGTACGGACAAAATTCCCAAAAAATTAATTTTTTTTGAAAACAATTGCTGACAGAAAGTTAAGGACATCGCAATTAAAAGAATCCAATCGAGAGACATCATTAAATTCATATATAATCACCTCATTTTTGCATATTCTTTTTCTAGATAGTCTAATAATTCCTCCCTTGTGAAAACATTCCCATGACCGGGAACAGCATGTTCAAAGTCAAGAATCGATATTCTATCTATATAATCACGAAGCTTTTGTTTATTATATGCCATCGGTTTTGTATAATAATTTTTAGCGTGACTATCACCTAAAAACAATACTTTTTCTTCCGGTATATAAATTAAAAATGCATCATTAGAATGTGAGTTATCATTGTAAATACAATTAATTTTAACTCCTCCCAGATTCAAATTGAAATCAGCCATTTTAGGCATATCTGGAATTCTAATTTTTATCTCATGATTTTCATATACTCTCTTTATAACATCTGCACTGTATTTTATCTCCGTTCCATCCTTGACTCTTTGATATAGGCTTTCATCATCCCATTCAAGTTGAGATAATTCTATTAAAGAATCTCTAGCTCTATCAGTGGCAATTACTGGAATATCTAAATACGCCGCTCCAAAACTATGATCCCAGTGATGGTGTGTTAATATCACATAACTTGGCATTGGTAAGTCATTTTCTTTTAATTCTTTTAGAAATGTTTCGACTTGTGCTGGTCCATTCCCTGAATCTAACATTACAGAGAAGTATTCTCCTTTAACATAGCCAAGCGTTGGCTCTAAATACATATATCGTTGTTTTGTATAATAAAATCTATCTGAAAATTTAATTAGCATCCTTTTTACTTCCTTTTGATTATAGTTACATTATAGCATACCTAATAACTATTTACAAACCAACATTACTAAATAAACAGCAGTAACTAAAACCTTTAC
>CALHQV010000159.1 GCA_938038035.1 uncultured Gemella sp.
GAATTGTCATCGCAATAGTTTTGTTTGTCGCCCCACTCACCATATGGTTTATTGGATATTACCTGTTCGTAAATGGAGTAAAACTAGAGATTTATGAAAATAATTTTGCCAAATATTATACTTACGGAAGCAGAGGACACAGTAGATTGCTTTTCGGATTTAAGCTTGAAGATATAGAGCAAATAAAAATCAAAAATCGTCCATTTAATTGTCAGAAGCTGTCCATAAAAATTAAAAATCCTATTTTTTATGGTATGCATGAGAAGAAAATAAACAAAATAAGAAATGCAAGTATCGTTGCGGATAGAAAAACTGTAGATACTTTTACTCAGCAGATGGAACACAAATATAAAAGCTAAAACTTTTATAAACACATACAAAAAATATTTAATTCATTTCATTTAGTACGAATTTGTTCTTCTTATAGCTTATCAACCCGTCTTTTTGCATTTTGCTTAGCTCGTTTGACATAGCGCTTCGGTCAACGCCAAGATAGTCAGCTAGTTGCTGACGATTAAAGGGAATTGTAAAATGAGTGTTCCCATGAATTATGGCCTGTTCAGAGAGATATGATAGCAACCTATCTCTAAGACCCTTTGGAGCTGTGTGCATCATTCTACTGGATAGATTTAGACTCTTTTGGGCAGAGATACGAAGCATATTGTGAATAAGCCTGTGGTGAAAGCTGCAGCAGCTTTGGCAGGTGGAGAGGAGTTTGCTTAGATCAAGAAACATCACCTCGGTATCCTCGCTAGCGATTACATCACATATTAGCTCTTTGCTAGGAATGGCAGCATAGTTTTCCGCAAATATCTCGCCTTTCTCGACATGGCCGAAAATATGGCTACCACCCCAATAAAAATTAACGATGATGTTTACACTCCCCGAAAGAACGAGCCCTATCTCGTGTACTTTATCGCCTGCACGGTAAATTA
This sequence comes from uncultured Gemella sp., assembly GCA_938038035.1. Taxonomy (GTDB): domain Bacteria; phylum Bacillota; class Bacilli; order Staphylococcales; family Gemellaceae; genus Gemella. The sequence continues at coordinate 936 of CALHQV010000159.1, forward strand.
CTTCACCCTTTGTATATGTCTTTTTTCTGCCATTTAAGCAGGATATTAAATGTTTAATTTCATCTTCTTGTATTCCGTTAAAGAGAGCTGAATTTGATAGAAATGAATAGTTCATGAAATCTCCTTTTGTTGTTTTGACAACATAATACAAGGATTACAGTAATCTAATACAACTGAAAAGTCAAGGCAGATATTAGAAACAAACAATGATAGAAGAAGTAGTAATCAAAGATATGAAACCTTATACGAATATGCTATAATACCATCAACAAATTTTGGTGGAAATTTAATTTTAAAGCCGATAAGTCGAGGGAAAATATGAAAGTCAATATGAATGTTATTGTTGGAGGAACGGATGATGTGTTAGATAATATATTATCTGCTGCAAGAACAGTAAGAAAAGAATTGAAAGCTTCTTTTGAAAGCATTGAGACAGATGCACTGCAGAAGATGGATATTTGCGTTTGTTTTAGCGGAAATGTATCGAAATATTATCCTGAGTCTGGAATTTATCAGGCAAGATATTATTCTAAAACTAAGAAATTTATTGTATATGTTCATTTCAGCTCTAATGAGTGGAATTCCAATGAGAAAGAAAACGTAAGTAAGTTTATTAAATTGTATAACGACTATCTTTTACAGCTTTCGGATATCATCAAGATGAAGATGGCAAAATCTAAGTTGGGATTTGATAACAAGTCTTATGAAGAGATGGTTAAAAGAGCCTTTGAAAATTTGGAAGTATATGTTTGATATTTAAATCTTAAATTTTTGGAGGTGTGGGTATGGCTTCAAGTAAACAATATGAAGATAAAGGTTATGTAATATCAGAATTTATTATGAGTGGAACTCACGAAGGTGAGTTTATATGAATAACACCCACAAACAAAGTTATAGAAATAACAGGTATAAATAGTGATAAAATTATTGATGGTAAGATTGTTGAGCATAGTGGTGATTGGAGACAGCAAACCGGAGAATGCGTAACACTGCTTGTACGAGCTACGAAGTAGCGAAGTAGAAGCAGATGTACGTCCTATGCAAGGCACGCCCAAGAAAACGAGCAAGGCGAAGTTTGATTGGCTACGTGCTACTGCAAATTGAAGTCCTAACACTACTCATAAGGATTATACCCACTAAGTAAATAAAGTATATAAAATAAAGGCTTATTCTAATGCTATCGTTAAAAGGTATCGGTAGCCTGAGTAGGTCTTTATTGTTGAGACAATATGAAATTAAGTGAAAAATATCCACAGACAAGAGTAGACACTAGAGAATTTATATAGGAAAAATACCCCCATTTACATTCATCTCTAATTCGAAGGATACTTAGAAATAAAAAATACATAAGTAATGCACTTTTGTAAAAGACAATCACAATTGACTTCATTGCGAAAATACATCTAGAAAATTAAGATGTACGAGAACAAGTTCATAGTTTGTTCTAATGTATGAAGTGACAGGATTAATAATAGTATTGACTTAAGATAGGACTTTGGCTCTACCTTTATTTTAATTTATGAAACCTAAGGAGTATTGTATAATAAAATAAGTTGATTATGTGTGAAATATATAATTGAAGTTTTGGAGGTGAGTGTGTGATAGAAGTTAGACCTAGTTTTAAAGATATAGAATCATTTGAGGAATTTAACAAGTACTATTGGTATCGAGACGAACTTTCACAAATATGTAAGTTTCTTGGACTAGAGTATAGATGTACAAAGAAAGAATTGAACTATATTATTGAACAATATTTCAAGGGGAATAGAATAGAAAAGTCTACAAGGAAAGTAAACAAAAAACATGCCGAAGTAATATCTTTAAATACACCATTGCTAGAATGTGGTTTTTCTTTTAACCAAAAATTTAGAGATTATTTTTCAGCTGTAACAGGAGTTAGCCCGTTTAAATTTAATGCTGATATGGCAACGGCTTGGAGAAAAGTAAAAAGTGATAACGATAAAGAATTTACAATTCAAGATATGATAAAAATATATTATGGAGAGTCAGATTATGCCAAGTATGATAATTCGACTTGTCAGTGGAATCAATTTCTAAAAGACTTTTGTGCAGATGAACACAGCAATAATTATTCTAACAAGTTAAAAGTTGCGGCTATCCTTTGGAAAGAAGTTAGAAACTCAAAAAATGAAAAAATTTATTCAAAACAACTTCTGAATAAATATGGGTACAAATTAGAGGAGTACAGTAAATAAAAATATATCTGATACTTTTTAACGTTAGCTCACATTTGAAAAATTACGAGGAAATTATAAGATGAACAATTATATAAAATTTAATGAAGATAGATGGAATAATGTAAAAAATGACTATACTGAGCCATTGACACATGAAGAATTAGAAGAAGTTAGAAATAATCCAATTTCTGTTGCATTAACTGTTGGGAAAAAAGTTCCAAAAGAATGGTTTGAAAAAGCAAACGGAAAAAAGATATTAGGTTTAGCTTGTGGTGGTGGTCAGCAAGGACCAGTTTTTGCTGTAAAAGGTTATGATGTAACTATAATGGATTTTTCTAAATCACAATTACAAAGAGATGATATGGTTGCTAAAAGAGAAGGCTTAAAAATCAACACAGTTCAAGGCGATATGACAAAACCATTTCCATTTGAAAATGAAACTTTTGATATTATTTTTAATCCAGTTTCAAATGTATATATAGAAGATTTAGAAAACATGTATAAAGAAGCCTCTCGAGTATTGAAAAAGGGTGGATTGTTAATGGTCGGATTTATGAATCCTTGGATATACATGTATGATGCTGATATTGTATGGGACAAGCCTGATGAGGAATTACTGTTAAAGTTTTCAATACCTTTTAATT
>CALHQV010000160.1 GCA_938038035.1 uncultured Gemella sp.
ATATTTCTGTGTAAAATAGGGAATATCAGCTCCATATAAACAAACTTCTGTAGATTTTGGGTTATAGTAAGTGCGTTTTGTATAAAAATCGTTAAACAATTCAATTAATGTCTTATCATAACTATTTCCATCAGAACGAACTAAAAGTAAATTTTTTATACTATAATTTTTCTTATCTACTACTGCTAGACTATACCCATATAATTTAGGTGGAATCGGTAACATAAGCTATTATTCCTATTACAATGATAATACCTATCCATAATCCAAATACACCTATAATTGGGGCACATATAAGAAGTATGAACCCCATTATTCCTAATAAAGTTATGCACTTTTTAATCATTTGAATAATTTTCTAGTGGTATTGTAATTATGCATATTTAGTGGTTTAGTACCTAAAGTTGTACCAAATAAATTTCTTCTTACTGGTTCTTTATATTCAGGTACTGGTTCTTCTTTATCAACAGAATTATTCTCATCTTCTTCTGTTGGGCTATCTTCAATATTTACTTCTGTTTCAGAAATATCTTCTGTATCTTCCATAATTTCATCTACTACAGTTGGTTCAGTATTTTGAACCAATGCTGTAATAGCATTTTCTACATTAGTAATCATATCAACGTATAATGGATAATCATGTACACGTTGTTGTAAAGATTCAGACATTACTTTAACTAAATCTAAAATAGCATCATAGTTTTTATATTGAGCATTGTCTGTAATAAGCTCTAAAAACTTAGTCCAATCTTCAAGGTCTTTACCTACAAGCTCTGGTTTTTTAACTTTTGGTTCAGGTTGTTCTTCTTTGCCTTCTCTCCAAGAAGTATTAGTAGGTTTCACATTAGTACTTTCTTCTTTTGGTTCACGTTGGTCTGTTTCACCTACAAGAGTAATATCTACCATTGCAGATAATCCTTCTTTTGAACGCATACCTGATAAGTCAAAACCATTTACTTTAACTTCTTTGTTAAATTGAATTTGAAGATATTGTTCTAATGCACGTTCTAATTCGTGTTCTTTAAATTCGATTCTCATTTCTTAATTCCTCAATTTCTTGGATTGCTTCATTTACATGTTTGTTTAATAAACTTGGATCAAATTCTGCACCACCATAACTACAAATTTCTAAATCTTGGCAAGCTAAGATTGCTTGGATAGTTTTCATCTGTTGCCCACTAAACTGTTTAGAAAATTTATACGCTGCATTAAATTGAATAGGTGGCAAATAAGCAGTTCCTTTTTCTAAGATATATTCTTGGAAAATTTCAATGCAATGAATAGCTTTATCCAAATCATCTTTATTTTTTAATGGATAACGTGCTACATACTTTAATGCATAAGAGAGAGCTATATCTAAATTTACATCTCTCATAAATGTAATAGGTTGATATTCTAGATGTTTGTAATGATTACCGCCTATTTGGCGATTTAAAGCTGTTTCTACCATAAGGTATCCTTTTGTATGGGTATAAAAGAAAACCCCCTTAGAATCGCTTCTAAGGGGCTTAAATTAGATTGGTTCAATAACAATCTCCATTCTAGGATTTTGTTTATCTATTCCACCAAATTTACTTACAATTTCTGGAACATATTTATAGTTATCATCTGGCAGTTTATTTGCTTTAACAAGAACATCTTGAAAAAACTTATCAACAACACTTACCCAATTCATTACATCTGTTTTATGATTTGAACCAATGTAAAGTGAGTAAGTTATTTTTATTTTATTGAATGAAGGTAAATTTTGAACCAAAGGTAAAAGAGTTTCTGTGTACTCTTTTTTTAAAGCATTCCATTGAAAGCCATGCATATTACGTGTTCTATTAAAATTTAAAGCAATTTTATCTTTTGAACCAATAGTAATATGTATTGGGCTTACTATTGTATACATTAACCGATACTCAATTTACGAGTTGTCCCTGCTTTTGTAGAAGCACCTTTCACTTCTTTATAAGAATCACGAATTTTACCTTCATTTTTCTCTAACCAAGTAGTTACAAATTCTGGTTCTACTTCGTTACGTACTTCATCAAATGTATAACAATTGCCATTTTTAATAGCAAATACTTTAGCAATTTCATTAACAAAGACTTCTTCATTAATTGGCTCATATTCACCAGTAGCAGTAGATTTCTCTTGTTTATTTTTACGAACTTTAGTAATTGCTAAAGCTACATCTTGATCATGTAGTTGAGTTAAAGCATTTACAGTAGTAGGTACTTCTTTTTTCTGTTCATAATTATATAAAGGAATTGTAACCTCTTCAGATTCAAGTTCTTGTAAACCTGAACCAGTAATTAAACTACATAAATGATTAGCTTGGTTAAATCCTGCTAAATTATGAGGTTTACCTTCTTTATCTAAGTAGAATGTATTACCTTTTTTATCGGATACCCAGAATGTTTCTGTATAAGGGTATGGTTTATCTGAACCAACATCTACATTAAATTTCACTACTAATCCCATTGCACCACCTTTAGAAGTTGTACCATAAGCATACGCTACAGTAGCTTTATAAATAGCTGTTTCTAAAGGTTGATAACCACCAAAAATACGGTCAGATTTTTCATTTAAAGCTTCTTGATTTGTTTGTAATTGTCCAAACATAAGTTTTTCCTTTTTTGTTAATTAACGTTAATTAAATTTTCTCTTGTTCATAGTAGTCATCTAAATAATCTAATAGTTTTTGAATATCATTATCTGCGAAAATAACGTTATCTCCCCATAATCCCATAGGACTACGGATTTCACTATTAGCATACTCTTTAGTAACTTCTAATTGGAACACATGTTTATACCCTACTGCTTTATCACGCTCAGTAATGGTAATAAGTTCTGGTTTAAGTTCAGTTTTCTCTAATTCTTTTAGTTTTACACGTCTTGCATAAACTACTACGTTAAAGAAACTAGCTACACCTAATTTAGCTAACGAACCTTTAATTGGGACATAATAACGATACTCCATTTCACCGATTTGTTCTTGAGCTTGATGTCCAATGATAATCCAATTCTTTTTAGAACGTTGTACTACTTCTTGCATAATTTGTTTAAAGAATTGTGCATAAGCTCCCCACATTGCACGAGTATCTTTAGCAGGTAACACGTGTTGTGATTCATACATTTCCATTAAAAAATCCATACTATCTACTACAATAGTATGAACTTCATCCATTTCTTCTACAGTATTAAAATAATCAAATACATCTAATGGGTCTTGTAATCCACCTGTAGGTTGTTTAAATTTATTTTTAAAGGGTAAACCTTTCCCCGCCTCACAGCCCAAGTAGAATACGCCTTCTTGTCTACGAAGATTCATTAAAGAAGCAGTTTTACCTGAATTGGATACACCTGCCACTAATACTAAATTTTTAGGCATTACATTTCCTTATATCTATTGTTTATTGATTGAATAATAGTTGTCTCTATTTCAGAAACATCTAATGGATTATCTAATTTACTATTAAATTGAGTAAGCTTATCTAAAATCTCTACTGGAGTGAAACCATTATCTAACAGCATAAATCCATATTTTGCTAAAGTATTGTTTCTATCTCCATTTACCATTCTATTTGCAAACCATCGTTCAATAGCATTCAAATTCTGCAATGTAACTTGAGATTTCTTATATTCTGCTTCTCTACTGGTTCTCGGAATAAATGGAAGTACATCAAATAATTCACCATTATTTTTTAAAATAGTAGTATGCTCATAACAAGCCCATTTACGACTACGTTGAAATGTTTGTTCATCAAGTTCAAATGGACACCATTGAGCTACATTTTTCATGAACTGCTTAAATTCATCAGAATCTAATTTTAGAACATAGTTTGTAGGAATAATAATTCTAAATCTATCATTACAATTTCCATGTTCATCTGTTACTTGATGTCTTTTAGTTGTATGAATAATGTATTCATAGTCTTTTAAAAGATTTTGAACAGTTTGTAGAGAAATACCTCCATCTACATCAAGAACAATACAATTGAAACCTTCAATCATATCTTTCTCTGCACGATGTCCATCAATACAATGATGATTAGTCCAATTAAAACCTGCTTCTGGAAGGAGAGTATCAAAATCTTTGAACCAATCTACTTCTACATTTTCATATCCATTAGCAAAATCATCTGAATACGCACAAATAATCTTTTCTAAATTGGTTTCTTGTAAAGATTCTCCAGTAAATAGCTCTACACCATCTCTAAACGTCTTTTTAATGAGAATATTATTAATATAACCATAAGCAATAGCCATATTCATCATTTCATTTTTAGAAGCATTAGAGCCTTTATAAAACGGTAAATTAGTAGTTAAATCCACTTGAGTAATTTCTTTACCATTTAATGAACCAATGTATTTAGCTAGCCTTTCATATGGTTTTTCACGTTCTAACATTTGTCTGAGAGCTTCACCAGAATCTTCTGCAAAGCGAATAGCTTGATGTAAATCATCAATAGACATTTGCAATGAACCACGTAAAAAACAATATGCTCCTGCTAGTTTAAGAGCCTTAAAATATCTATGTGATAACTCTGCTCTATATACTTCCTTATGATCAGGAAGTTCTTTAGCTCTATTTTCACAATCAATACGATACTTTAATAATTCAATACCTACTGGTTCAGGAACTTCAATAATTGAACCAATAAGTTGAGGTTGGCATAAAGCTAGTAGTTTTCTAGAAATTTTCTTAATTTCTTGTTCTTGGTTCGATGCAGTAAGACGTTTATAAAGTTCTTCTGGAGTAAAGTCTGCAACAGATGATTCTTTAGGTGCAGAAGCAAAGAAACTACGTCTAGCATAGCCACTTTCTAAAAACTCAAAGAATTTATCTTCTGTTGCTCCTCCATCTAAGAGTTTAGATGGTGTACCAAACATTAATAAGTTTGTTGGAGTTTTTCCTACAAGTTCTTGAAAACGTGTAGATGTATCTGTATTTTTAGTAAGTTTATTTTTAATTAAACCTTTATCATACAGTTCTAAAAAATCCTTTAATGCGTCAATTACTTTATCAAAGTTAAATCCACATTCATCAACAATCATATTAATACATCCTGCTTTAGCTAAAATGATTTTATTACGCATTTGTTTGATTGCTGGTGAAGTTGCTTCTGCTAAAGCAAACATATAAGCACCATAAGATTTAAATTCTTTTTGTAATCGTTCTTCAGCTTCTTGTTGAGAAATACCAAGATATTGAGCACGTTTAATAGCTTCTAAATCTAATTTAGATTGTGCATGTTTAGGGAATACTTCATACATGAAATGTTCTCTAAATTCATTAATAACTTGTTCCTCTAATAAATTAGTTGAAAAACCTTTACCACTTCCTGATACAGCCGTCGAAATAGCATAAATATTAATAGGAATCTCTCCTGTAATAGGAGAATTAATTTTAATATCAAGCATTGAAGGAACTAAAGATAAAAAGTAATTTGTTTGTAAACGGAAAAACGTAGGATTACTGTTTTGTGTTTTGGTTCTAAGAATTTCAACAATACTTTCTACTAAAGGGTTATAAGATAATTGTGAATAATCCATACTTCCTCGATAAGAAAGGGGATTAAGAAATCCCCAGTTTTTTGGTGTGTAGTGTAAAACGCATTTGTTCTACTTCGATTGGATTGCAAAATGGACACATAAACGGATCTGGTTTAAATTCAATTACATCCCCCATATATCCATTTTTAGCTCTATACAATAAAGCGTCATTCATTGTAGCAAAATTCTTTGTTGCACGCTTACCTTCCATAAATCCATTTTTATAGTATTTAAAAGTACTCTCTTTAGAGAATAAATCTTTTTCTGTACAACAAGGAATTTGTTCTAAAGGACTGAGCCAGTACTTATTAAGAGTCTTTAACTTATTTCTTAACCAAGCTTCTGTATCCTGTAAAGACCATAATTTATATTGTTTATAAAAACATTTAGCAGGTGGATAATCAGGATTTGTAGTAGCGTCTAACTTACGCCAATCTGTAAATACAAAATTAATAGTAATAGTATCTTTTGTAATAAGCTCTGGATTAAGCCAACGATAAATACTACCCTGCATAATGTATTTTTCATCATTACAACCGCTTGTCCAAGAATACGTACTAGTAGTTTTAAGGTCATGCAATTCACCATCTACAATAATATCGAATTGACCTGACACTACAAAGCCCTCAATCTCTCTATAAGCACGTTTTTCTAAATAAATGGGTAAATCATCGGGTTCAAGAGAAGAAGGCTCAGGATTGATTCTGATGCGTTTTATGATAGATTCTGGGTAACCTAGTCTAGTAAGAGCATTTTCATAGTTATTTAAAAATGAATGTTCTAAAGAACTATGCATCGCTGTACCCATACGAGAGGCAATAAAATCTTGAATATCAGGTAATTCACTATGTAATACTGGTTCAGGTCTAAGATGTTCTGGAAATTCATCAGGATACATTGCTCTTCTTGAACCAATGATATAACGAGGTGATTTCAACAAAGTTGTTGTACTGATTTCATTGGCATATTTAGCATATTTATACTCATCTGTTGCTAACCATACTGCTAAAGGTAAAGGTAAATTAGTGTTATTCTGCAACATAATAACATACTCTATATTCACACTGGTTAGTTTCAGGAAATTCTTTAATAATAGCTTCAAATGCTTCTGAAATACTACATTCTAAATAATAACGTACATATGCATTGTCTTCTTCAGGCAAATAAAAGATTTCTATACAAGTACTTACATTAGTTTCTTTTTCATGTATTTCATCTAATGATGTATAAACTTTCATTTAAATTTCCTTTATTTCTTTATTACTGTCTAAATAGTTTATAATCTCTCTATGTTCATGTTCTAATAACATAATACGCTTTTCAAGATTTTCTATTTCATTTTCCAATTGCTTCTTTCTTTTTAGCATTTGTTTTTCGTTTGGTTTGCCCATTTGGTTCTCCAATAAATTTATAAGACATCTGCCCTAACTTCTCTTGAATTTCTTCAATAGAATCATATACAGTAAAATTTGTTTTATCCTTTAAAGTGATAATAAATCCTTTCGGACATTGAGGTTTAATATACTTGATGTCTTCTGGCTTAACAAGAATAGGTAGGTCTTGATAACCTTTAAAGAATACAAAAGTAAACCCTAATTCATATTGATTTTTACTCATTATCATCTCCTGTGGGGATACCTAATTGATCAAAAACTTCATTTTCTAACAAAATAAATGGACGATTATCCTGTGAACCAAATATTTCTTCTGCTTTATCTCTTTTAATCCAAATAAGTACACCTGTACGGTATACATTCTCTAATTTTACTTTACCATCTTCTGCAGAAGATTTTTCTGGGTCAATACCTAAAAGAGCAATATAACCGTTATCTAAATGACCCTGACATTCTTCACATGGATCAGAAAATCCAATAGTTTTGCCATGCATTTCTTTAACTTTCTTCGCCTGATATTCATTTAAAAGAGTATTCATTACAATCGAATGTTCTGTTTCTTTACAACAAATAGGGCATATCTCATTAACCATAGCTACTTCTAATTTATTACTATTCATTACTTACCTTCCTTTTTACGTTCATATGCACTAATTTGTGCTTCTGCTTTAATATCTTCTAGTTCCTTTTCAGCATAGTCTTCAAGACATTCACCTACCTTGTCCCAATCTATACAAGTATGAAACCAATCCTGTTGAATCAAGAAATTCATATCTTCAGAGAGTTCTCGTACCCTATTCTCTAAATATAATTCTTCTTTTGTTGGTTCAGGTGGTGCTAGAAATACATTGTCGTACCAAGACATTTGTCCTCCATAGTTTGTTTAAAAGAATAAAAAACCGCTCATTAGAGCGGTACTATTGATGTGTATCTGTTATGCCATATAACAGTATATTAGTATCATTATAAATCTTTATAACAATACCTAAAGTATCTTCATAATAAAGTAATT
>CALHQV010000161.1 GCA_938038035.1 uncultured Gemella sp.
AAATCGCTAATCGAACAAAATCATTTTCATCTAAATAATTCGAAATATGGGCGTGAGAGTCCAAAATACACGTTACTTTTTCTTCTAAGTCATTGTTTTGTAATAATTGTCTTGTTTGTAAAATAGCTGACTCTTGAATATCAAAAGCAAGAATTTTTGAACCTTTTTCTATATGTTGTGCCAAGAAAAGTGTATCATGTCCATTTCCTGCGGTTGCGTCAATAAAAATCCCATCTTCTAAATTGACAGAAAGAATCATTTCGTGACTAAATTGTTGTGCATTCTTCAAAATAAGCACCTCTTAACTAAAATTTTACATTTTGTTACATAATTTTTACGGATATTAAGAGTATACGACGATTTGCGTGTTCGTGCAACGTTCCCCTACACAAAAGAATTTATCCTACTATAATGAATAACGAATTAGTTTTTAGATGGAGGAAAAAAGGATGACAGAAACAAAACACGAAAGATATTTACGTTTAAAAAAGGAAAAACAAATGAAAGCTTTAAAGGCTGCAAATAAAAACTTACAAAAGACAGTTGCAGTTGTTGGAGCGACTACAGTAGCGGGATTAGTACTTGCGCCAAAATCACATGCGTATACAGTACCTTCAAATCAAGTACAATCACCTGCACAACAATTCTTAAATAAAATTATTCCTGCAGCTCAACAAGCTACAGAAGGAAAAGATGTATATACTTCAGTAATGATCGCACAGGCAGCGTTAGAATCTGCATGGGGAACTAGTGCGTTATCTGCTGAACCAAACCACAACTTATTTGGTGTGAAAGGGAACTACAACGGTCAATCTGTAAACATGTATACATTAGAAGATGCTGGAGCTCAAAAATACTATGGTATTTACGATAACTTCAGAAAATATCCTTCTTACAAAGAGTCTATGGATGACTATGTAGATAAAATCATCAACGGTATTAAAGGTGCACCATTGTTCTATTCAGGTGCATGGAAGAGCCGTACAAACAGCTATCAAGATGCTACACGTTACTTAACAGGACGTTATGCAACGGATACTGCATACTATGCAAAATTAAACCGTATTATTGAACAATATGGATTAACAAAATATGATAATGGAACTGCAACTGCAATTGCTGCTGGTATTGAAGAAAGAACTTCTTCTGCTGGCGGACAATATACAGTTCAAGCAGGTGATACCTTATACGGTATCAGTCGTAAAGCGGGTGTAAGTGTGGACCAATTATTAACTGTGAATGGTTTATCAACTTCATCAGTGATTCGTCCTGGTCAATCATTATCTTTAGGTACACCAGCAAAACAAACAAACTCTACAGTAGCTACAACAGTTAGCACAAAATCAGTTTCAAATACTGCTAAAGCAACTGCAAATGGATACTACACAGTTAAAGCAGGGGATACATTATATGGAATTAGCCGTAAATTCGGTATGAGTTTATCTCAATTAGTTTCAGCAAATGGAATTTCTACTTCAAGCGTAATCCAACCAGGTCAAACTTTACGCGTTGTTGGTGGAGAGGCTTCATCAACAGTCGTTAAAACAAATACTGCTTCAATTCGTACAAGCTCTGGTAACTATATTGTTCAACCAGGAGATACTTTATACAGTATTGCACGTCGTTCAGGAATGAGCTTAAACACATTATTAAGCATCAACGGATTATCACAATCATCAGTGATTTTCCCTGGACAAAGCTTAACAGTTGGTCAATCAGATGGACGTACTGTATCTGCTGGATACACACCGTCTAAAACAGCAGCGACTTCAACATCAACTTCTGGAACATATACAGTTCAAGCAGGTGATACATTATACAGTATTGCTCGTCGTTCAGGCATGAGCTTAAATACATTATTAAGCATCAATGGATTATCACAATCTTCAGTAATCCGTCCTGGCCAAACATTATCTGTTTCAGGAAATGCTAGCCAAGCAACTGCTACACAAGTAAGCTACCAATCAGCTGGAACAACTACTGGCAACGGAACTTACACAGTTCAAGCAGGAGATACTTTATACCGTATTGCTTACAACCACGGTATTTCATTAACAACATTGTTATCAATCAACGGCTTATCAGAAACAAGTACAATTCGTCCGGGTCAACAATTAGTAGTATCTGGATCAGCAAAAGCAACAACTACAATTTCAGCTAAAACAGTAAGCTATTCAACTGGTGCATCAACGCACACAGTACAAGCTGGTGATACTTTATTCCGTATCGCTAAGAATAACGGATTAACATTATCTGAATTAAAAGCTTTAAATGGCTTAACTTCAAACAACATCCGTGTTGGTCAAGTGTTGAAAGTTTCAAAATAATCTGCTAGAATAAGACTCACAAAAGCAGATAGAGGAATAGTAAGTTTCTTTGATAGACGTAGAGAGTGCATGGCTGGTGAAAATGCATCATTTCAATAAACTGAACTCGCCTTTTAGCCGAACTCTGAACGAATAGTAAGAGTTTCCGCCTCGCCAGCGTTACAGGTAAGAAGAGTAAAATGTTTAGGTGGTAACACGTATTGCGTCCTATCTGTCAGTGACAGGTGGGGCGTTTTTTATTTTGAAAGGAGTGAATCAGATGACATTTAATCATCTAGAAATCGAGCCAAAATGGCAAAAATATTGGAAAGAACACCATACGTTTAAAACAACAGAAGATGCTTCTAAGAAAAACTTCTACGCATTAGATATGTTCCCTTATCCATCTGGACAAGGACTTCACGTAGGTCACCCAGAAGGTTATACTGCAACAGATGCCGTATCTCGTATGAAACGCGCACAAGGATATAATGTACTTCACCCAATGGGATGGGATGCATTTGGACTTCCTGCGGAACAATATGCTCTAGATACAGGAAATGACCCTGCGGAATTCACGAAAGTAAACGTTGCAAACTTTAAGCGTCAAATTAATGAATTAGGGTTCAGTTATGACTGGGATCGTGAAATTAATACAACGGATCCTGAATACTACAAGTGGACACAATGGATTTTCACAAAATTAGTGGAAATGGGACTTGCGTATGAAGCAGAAATTCCAGTGAACTGGTGTCCAGCTCTTGGAACAGTACTTGCAAACGAAGAAGTGATTGATGGAAAGAGTGAACGTGGAGGACATCCTGTTTACCGTAAACCAATGAAACAATGGATGCTTAAAATTACTGCTTATGCCGATCGTCTTCTAGAAGATTTGGATGATTTAGATTGGCCAGAAAGCATCAAA
>CALHQV010000162.1 GCA_938038035.1 uncultured Gemella sp.
ATTCGAATAGCGGATTCCACCGACTCAAAATTAAACTTTGCCACAATCGCCCCATGCGACCATTTCCATCTTCAAAAGGATGTATCATCTCAAATTGAGCATGGATTATTGCTGATTGAATTAAAATTAACTTTTCTTCTAAAGATATAAAAAATAACGAGAAGTAAAATCAACTTCTCGTTATAAATACTATCTATTTTCCAAATAATCTTTGGATGTCATTCCATGTTACTGCCAACATTAACGCAACCATTAATAATCCAAATGCTATTGTTAAGTAATATTGGGCTTTTTTATTAATTGGCTTTTTAAAGATTGCTTCATAAATTACAAATATGATACGTCCACCATCAAGAACTGGAATAGGAATTAGGTTCATAAGACCTAAGTTAACACTTAAAATTCCTGTCCATTTTAATGTTGTAATTAAACCACTCTGTGCAGCTGCAGAAGACATTTCATAAATCGCTACAGGTCCCCCAAGTTGATTTAAACTAAATCCACCACTAAATAATGAAGCAAAAAGATTAATAATTCCCATGAAAATCGTTGTTCCATAGTATAGAGTCTGTTCAAAACCACTCTTTATAGAACCAGCTAAGTCTTTCTCATAAGCTTGGTTTATTCCAAGTTTATATGTTTTAACTTCTTTACCCTTTTCCACGGTAACTTCTTCTTTTGGTGTAACTTTAATTTCTTGTTGTGAACCATCACGTGACACTTTTAATGTAAGCTCAGAACCATTAGAACCTACGATTTCTTTTGTCATTTCTTTCCATGTATTAACGCTCTTACCATTTACTTGCTCAACTACGTCACCTTGTTTTAATCCTGATGAGTAAGCTGGATAATTAGAAGCAAGTTCACCTAAACGTGTTGTATTCGATGGTACTCCACTGTATATTGAGATACCTAAGAAAATTGCTAAGGCTAATATAAAGTTCATTAGCGGTCCTGCAAATAATGTCCAGAATTTTTTCCCCCATGAATGTGAAGAAAACATTCTTTCTACCGGAGCTATTTGCTCTTCCATTCCACCAAATACAACGCATGCATCTTTTCTTACTTCATAGCGTTCGATTTTATCGCCAACGAAACCTTCTACAAATAATTTTTCAGTTAGATCAAATTCATTCAATTCTAATGGAAGTAAATCCATGTCATTGCTTTTATCTAAAACTATCTTCTCAACTTTATCATTTTCATCTAATTTTAAACTAACTTTCATTCCTTTTTTTAGATCATATACCGACACGTCATTATTAAAATCAAAAACATTATCTGGCATTTTTACATATCCACCTACAGGAAGAAGTCTTATTGTAAAATTAGTCTCTCCAATTTTTTTATGAAATATCTTAGGTCCCATTCCTATTGCAAATTCTTGGCACAATATTCCTGCTCTTTTCGCAACTATAAAATGACCAAACTCATGAATAGTTACTACTACAAAAAATATTAATATAAATGCTATAATACCTTGCATCTAATACCCCTCTCTATATTTTAAAATAAACTTAGTAATATTATTAAACATGGCGCTGATAGAATAACAGAATCAAATCTGTCGAAAATACCACCATGCCCTGGTAATAAATTACTACTATCTTTTACTTGATATTCTCTCTTATATGCTGATTCAATTAAATCACCAAATTGACCAACGGCACTAACCACTAATGTTACAACAATTGCAACCAATAGATTAGAAAATATATTAGTTGTATAGAAGAACAATAATGCTATAGCTATTGATGATAGACTACCTATTACTGAACCTTCAATTGATTTGTTAGGACTTATTTTCGGTGAAAGTTTATTTTTCCCAAACTTCATTCCACCAAAATAGGCAAAACTATCAGTAAACCAAATTGTAAGTAATAAATAAGCCACATGTGATAAACTCAGGTTTCTTATCATAAACAAACAATAGAATCCTATGAAAATATAGACAGTTACAAATATAATCGAACCAATTTCAACTAATTTAATTTTATGACCTGTTGCAACTACAGTCGCTAACATACCAACTAAAATTAAAAAAAGTAATCCATAAAGTTGTAACTGTGTGATTTCTTCATTTAAAAATAGTAGTGCACCTGCTAAAGAAGATAACCCTAAAACTACTATGTTAGTTTCTTTAAAAGTCATTCTTACTATTTCATACATAGCCATCACACCTAGTGCGAATGTTGTAAATTTAAAATAATCTCCACCTAAAAATAGTAATGGTAGGAAAACAATTAATGCCACTATGGCCGTTATTACCCTAGTCTTCATTTAAACCTCCAAACCTTCTATCTCTACTTTGATATTCTAATAATGCCTTATAAAATTCTTCTTCAGTAAAGTCTGGCCATGCCACTTTTGTAAACAAGAATTCACTATAAGCAATTTGCCAAAGTAAAAAGTTTGAAATTCTTTGTTCTCCCGAAGTTCTTATTAATAAATCAGGATCTGGAGTATTAGACGTAAATAGATTTTTACTTACATGTTCTTCAGAAATTTCATCTATACTGTATTTATTATCTTGTACGTCTTTAGTAATTTGTTTAATTGCTCTTAGCATCTCATCTTTAGAACCATAATTCAATGCAAAGATTAATTTTAGTCCAGTATTATTTTTTGTCTGCTCTATTGCATCATTTACTGCCTTCCTAGTATTTTCAGGAAGTTTTTCTACAACACCAATAACTTCAACTTTAACGTTATTTTCCATAAGTTCTGGCATAAAACTACTGAACATCTTTTCAGGAAGATCCATTAAATAACTAACTTCTTCTTTAGGTCTCGCCCAGTTTTCTGTAGAAAAAGCATATAATGTTAGATATTCTACACCTAGTTTCGATGCATATTTTGTTATTTTTTTTACAGTTTGCATCCCTTCATAGTGTCCTTTAATTCTAGGCATATTTCTCTTTTTAGCCCAACGTCCATTACCATCCATTATAATAGCAACGTGTGTCGGAATTTTTTTTAACTCTTGTTTGTCATTTTTTTCCACTAATTCATTTTTTCTAAAAAATTTAAACATAATTCCTCCTATGTAACACACTTCATTATATCATAAAAGACTTAATGCAACAAACTTTTATTAATTTTTATTAATGACCATAGCTATTAATTTTTCACAGAACAAATATATTATAATCAAACCAAATAAAATATATTTCACATAATATTTATAGAATTAATTTTTCTCTTTTATATGAAGTATTTTAGGTTGCTT
>CALHQV010000163.1 GCA_938038035.1 uncultured Gemella sp.
AAAATCAATAAATTTTCTGAAAAATCTAAATTTTATTTAAAATAATCATTTTATTATTTATGGAATTTAGCGACAACAAAACTACTATCTTTTTCTTTTACTTCAGCAACTAAACCAGTAAGTTGTTTTAAAGAAATTTCTTTTGTTTTTACATAGAAATTACCTTTATATTGCTCAACACTCTCTACCAGTTCCCCTGATAATTCTACAGACGAACGAACTAAATAATTTCTTCTAGTCAGTTCTTCTGAATAAGATAAGTCGTTCTTAATTACAACATCAACTCTTGTTGAACCTTCATTAATATCTACTATATCTTGAACAATCGCATTTCCTGTTGGGAATTTCCCTGCACCTTGTCCATAAAACTTAAGTTCGCCTATAAATGAACCGTCTAAAGAAATAATATTGTTATTTAGAGGAACAGCAGCCTCTTGAGATTCTTTCCCAAAAATAGAAAGCATTACAGAAGTTTCATACTTACCATCTTCTACATTTGTTTCTCCAATATACTTAACAGCTAAATCATATTGCTTTAAGTAGTCAATATCATTTTTAGTAATGTTTCTCATAGAATATGTTGGAAAATCAGGTTGAACATGAATATCAAAAGCAAGTGCATTACTTAAAATAATCTTATTCACAACATCTCCACCATCTACATCAGCACTTGGATCAGCTTCTGCATAGCCTAAATCTTGTGCAGTTTTTAATGTAGAATCGAATTCTTGATCGTTTCTATACATATTATCAAGAATAAAGTTACTTGTTCCATTGAAGATACCATATACACGTTTTACATCATCAACACGTCTAGTTCTTTCTAGGTTTACAAGCCAAGGAATTCCTCCACCTACACTAGCTTCAAAAATAAACTTAACATTATTCTTCTCAGCTAATTCTACGAACTCATCTAAAAATTTTGCAGCAACAGCCTTATTTGCTGTAACAACATGTTTTCCATTCTCTAGTGACCTTTTAATGAAGTCATATGCAGGGTTAAGTCCTCCAAGACATTCTACAATAACTGAGATTTCTTCATCATTAATAATTTCATTAATATCGTCAGTAGCTAAGTGCATTTTATCACGGCTCCTAGCAAAGACACTTTTTACTTCTATTTTTTCAAGTTCTGATGATTTACCGTTAGTAATAATCTCATATACTCCACTACCTACAGTTCCATATCCTAAAATCGCTATCTTCATAATTATTTTCTCCTAAATTCAATACTTATTTTCAATTATATTTAAAAGTCTAACAAGTAATTTTCTTATGTCAATCATTTAATATCAAGAATTTTCAAAAAATTTAATTTTTTTGATTATTTCGACTGTTTTTATAACTTGTTTTGGTGTAAAATTATAGTTATAAAAAAAATTAAAGTTCTTTTTATAAAAAACACTTGTATTTTTACAAAGAACATTGTATCATATATACAACGATAAAGCAAGGAGATTTTAGATGATTTACGAAAGTACAAGAGATATTAATAGAAAATTAAATCCAAGTGAAGCTATTCTTCAAGGATTAAGTGAAGAAGGCGGACTTTTCGTTTTAAGAGATTTAGGAAAAAATAAATTAGATTTAGAAAACTTAATCGGAAAAAGTTATTACGAAGTTGCAGAAGCAGTGTTAAGACTTTTTGTCGATTTTAGCGATGAAGAAATTAAAGAATGTGTTGAGCAAGCTTACAGAGGTAAATTTTCTCACGAAAACATCACTCCTCTAGTGGAGTTAAAAGATGGACATGTCCTTGAATTATTCAATGGACCTACTAGTGCATTTAAAGATGTTGGTCTATCACTTCTTCCACAATTAACAAAAACAGCCCTTACAAAAGTAGAAGATAAAAATGACATTCTTATTTTAACTGCAACTAGTGGAGATACTGGTAAAGCTGCTCTAGAAGGGTTTAAAGATGTAGATAGAACAAAAATCATGGTCTTCTACCCTAACGACGGTGTAAGTACAGTACAAAAAACACAAATGCAAACTCAAGAAGGAAAAAATACAAAAGTTTGTGCAATTCACGGAAACTTTGACGATGCTCAAAGTGGAATTAAGGAACTATTTGTTGATGAAGAATTCAAAAAAGAATTACTTTCTAAAAACATTAAGTTATCAAGTGCAAACTCAATCAACATCGGGCGTCTTATTCCTCAAGTAGTTTACTACGTTGTTTCATACCTAGACTTAGTAAATACAAATAAAATAAAATTAAATGATAAAGTGAATTTTGTTGTACCTACTGGTAACTTCGGTAATATTCTTGCTGGTTACTATGCTGAACAAATCGGTTTACCTGTTAACAAATTAATCTGCGCAAGTAATAACAATAATGTCCTTTATGATTTCTTAACGACTGGTGTATATGATAAGAACAGAGATTTCTTAAAAACAGTATCACCAAGTATGGATATCCTAATTTCTAGTAACTTAGAGCGTCTACTATACTACGTTAGCGGTTGTGATAATGACTACATCGCTAAGCTAATGAAAGATTTAAAAGAAACTGGTCGTTTTGAAGTTACTGGTGATGTACTTGCTAAGATTAAAGATAAGTTCATAGCTGGTTTTGCTGATGATGAACAAACTAAAGAGACTATCAAAGCTATCTATGAAAAAGATAACTACCTGTTGGATACACACACTGCTGTAGCTTATAAGGTACTTCTTGAAAACTTAGATAATGAGCATGCTAGTATCGTACTGTCAACAGCATCTCCATATAAATTCACAGAAAGTGTCTACTCTTCTCTATTCGAAACTCAAGGTGAAGACGAGTTTACTCTTATGAACAAACTTCATGAACAAACTAAAGTTGTTATTCCTGAGAACTTAAGAGATCTTGATAAAAAAGAAATCAGACATAAAGATGTAATTAATAAAGAAGACATGAAAAAATACATTTTAGAGAAACTAGGTGATTTATAATGGTAAGTGTTCGTGTACCTGCCACTTCAGCTAATGTTGGATGTGGATTTGATAGCCTTGGTGTTGCTTTAACACTTTACACTACTTTTAAATTCGAAAAATTAGATAGTGGTCTAGAATTCGTTGGATTCGAAGAACGTTTTTCAAATGAAAATAACCTAGTTTATCAAACATTACTGACTACATTAAAAAAATTAAACAAGGAAATTTCTGGTGTTAGAATATCTATCAAAAATGATGTACCAATTAGCCGTGGTTTAGGTAGTAGCTCTACATGTGTAGTTGCCGGAATTTATGGTGCATACTTATTAACTGACACACCTATTGATAAACAAGAAATCTTTACAATAGCTAACGAAATCGAAGGACACCCTGATAATGTTTCACCAGCTATTTTCGGAAGTTTAAGCTCATCTTGCACTACTGATAGTAAAGAAGCGGTAACTGTAAGATACGAAGTCGATGAAAGATTTAATTTCCTGGCATTAATTCCAAACTTCGAAACTTCTACTGAAGAAGCTAGAAAGGTAATGCCAAAAGAAATTAAACTTCAAGATGCAATCTACTCGTTATCACGTATCGGATCGGTTATTAAGGCATTTGAAACTTATGATTTAGAACTTCTTAATAAGGTTATGGGAGATAAAATCCATGAACCTTACAGAAAAGAAATAATACATGAATATCACGAAGTTAGAGAAATTTGTGAAAAAATTGATAGTTCAGCATTTTTCATTTCTGGAAGTGGTTCTACATTAATGAATATCGTTAGCGATACTAACAATATTGAAAAAATAAAAACTGAACTTGCTAAATTAAAATACAACTGGCAAGCCATCTTATTAAAAGTTGATAAAGAAGGAACAGTAGTTCTAAATTAATATGTTAATAATTTTTGAACTTCTTCTTTACTCAAAGAGGAAGTTCTTTTTAAAATAATTTTTTACAAATAAAGGAGAGATTTGTTATGCAAAAATCAAAAGTAGCCGTTCTAGGGGCAACAGGAATGGTAGGTCAACGCCTATTAGTATTATTAGAAAATCACCCATACTTCGATGTAGTAAAGTTAGCAGCATCACCTCGTTCTGCTGGTAAAAAATATGGAGAACTTATGGAAAGTCGTTGGAAATTAGACCACGCTGTTCCTGAATACACTAAAGAATTAGTTGTTGAAGACTTATACAAAATTGACGAAGTTTCTGAAGGAATTGATATGGTATTCTGTGCCATCAACCTTGATAAAGAAGCTTTAATCAAACTTGAAGAAGATTATGCTAAACGTGAAGTTGTTGTTGTATCTAACAACTCTGCAAACAGAAATAAAGATGATGTGCCGATGATTATTCCAGAGATTAACTCAGCTCACCTAGATGTTCTTCCTGCACAAAGAAAACGCCTTGGAACTAAAAAAGGTTTCATCGTTACAAAACCTAACTGTTCAATTCAAAGTTATGTACCTATCTTTGAAGCAATTAAAGAGTACGGTGTTAAAGAAGCATCTATCTGCACATATCAAGCTATCTCAGGAAGCGGAAAAACTTTCAACGAATGGCCTGAAATGGTAGAAAATATCATCCCTTACATCGGAGGAGAAGAAGAGAAAAGTGAAAAAGAACCACTTAAAATCTTCGGTAAAGTAGTTGATGGAAAAATCGTTCCAGATAACTCTATGAAACTTTCAGCTCAATGTATTCGTGTTCCAGTTCTTGACGGACACCTTGCTTGTGTATCATTCAACTTAGAAAATAACCCAGGACTAGAAACTTTAGTTGAAAAAATTAAAAATCATGTTCCTGAAATTGCTAAACATGAATTACCACTAGCACCAACTCCATTCATTAAATATTATGAAGAAAACGATCGTCCACAACCGGTTCTAGATCGTGATAACGAAAAAGGTATGCAGATTACTGTAGGTCGTCTTCGTGAAGATAACCTATTCGATTACAAATTCGTTGGACTTTCTCATAACACATTACGTGGAGCAGCTGGTGGAGCTGTTTTAACTGCAGAACTAATTAAAAAATTAGGATACTTAGATTAATATTATAAAACAATACTCCAGGAGAACTTCTCTTGGAGTATTTATTATTATTTGTCTCTTAATTTCTATTTTACTATTTCTCTCAACTCTACTTTTCTATTTTCTTTTAAAGACAATGTACATGCATCAGCAGTCGCAATTGACTCTAGAGCTGCGACACCATTTAATAGTTTTTCATATTCTTTTGATACTTTTTCTCCATTCAAAATGTTATGCAAATACAACATTTCTTTATCTATACAGCTTTGTAGCCAAAGTGGACAACGTACATTAGGATTTCCATAAGCTATTCCTCCGTCCATTCCTCTACCTGTATAAATAGCCGTTCTATCATCATCTTCTTCTTTTGATTCATGGATTAAGAAATAACTCTCTCCTTCTCCTACTACTCTTAAAGTACCTTTAGTATTATATAAATCTAATTTTATAGCTCCTTTTGTACCTTCTATAAGGACATAATGTTCACCCCATCTAAATGCATTCCCATATTCAAGTACTGCATATCGTTTATTAGAAAATTCCAGATTAACTATTAAGAAATCATCTTCATCACCAAAATTTTCACCGACATGACATACATTTCCGCCTATCATAGTTGCTTGCTCCGGTAGACCATCCATAATAAATTGAATACAATCAAGTTCATGAATGTGATGGTATAAGTGTCCTCCAGACTGTGATCGAATTTTTTTCCAAGAAACAGTTTCTTGTTTTTCTTCCCATCCTGTTCTTGCAGCATGACAAAATATTACATCCCCAATTATTCCTTGCTTAATCAATTCTTTTGCGTGACGTACTCCATTAAAAAAATTCATAATATGACCTGCCATAAAAATCACATTATTTTCTCGACAAGTTTCAACCATAACCTTACAATCTTCATACGATAAAGAAATTGGTTTCTCACAAAACACATGTTTTCCATTTCTAGCCGCTAACAGTACAGGTTCACGGTGTAAATTACTAGGTGTCGCTACAACAACGCAATCTACATCATCTAGACCTACCAACTCTTCCAACGACAAACAATTTTTTGCATTAAGCTCCTTAGCAACTTTCTCTCCATTTTCCGGATCAAAAACTGCAGTCACTTTCGCATCTTTTATTTTCTCTAGTGAACGCGCTAAGTCTGCACCAAAATAACCTGTTCCAACAATTCCATACTTAGTCATATCAAAATCCCCTTTTAAATTTCTATCAAATTAGAAAATTATATTATACTATTATTCTACATCTTATCAAAAAAATTCACAAGATATATTGAGTTTCTTGTCCAAAAATTACTTATTTATTAAATTATCTCTACTTATTTCTCAATACATCGCTAATCTATGATATCTTCTTTTAAATATAAAAAACCCTAAGGACACCTCCTTAGGGTTTGGTAATATTTAAATTATTTAACGTCTAGAACTTGTCTACCTTTGTACATACCAGTTTTTCTATCAACACGGTGACCCATTACGTAGTTACCAGTTGTTGCATCGATAGTAATTGATGGTGCAGATAGTTTTTTGTGAGTTCTTCTTTTTCTTTTAGCTGTTTTTGATGTTCTTCTAAAAGGAACTGCCATAGTTAATTTCCTCCAATTATTTTAAATAATTCTTATTGTTCTTTAAATAATCCATTAAGAGCTGCAAATGGTGATTCTTTCTTTTCTTTAACATCAGTTAAAGACTCTTCAGAAACTACTTCCCAGTCATTACCAGAAACCATTTCTAACTCCTCTTCATCAGAAGTAGTTATTGGAATATTTAAAATTATAAGCTCATTTACTAAAGGTGTTAAGTCAATATACATATCCATTAAATTAACGTCGAATACCTCTTCGCCTGCAAATACAGACTTATCAACGTATTCTTCTCTTTCTTCAATTTCAAATGGAACAACCACTTCTTTAAGTGTTTTTCCTGAAATCATTTCGAAGTTTCCTTTAATTAATAGATCGGCATAGATTTTATCTTGTCCACCTCGAGTTAATTTTCCACTAACAACAACATCTCTAATATCTTTTAGAGAGTTATCATAGTGTTCTACTTTAACATTTATATTTTCTTCAAAAACAAAAGTATCACTATTATTTTTGAATAACGAAGATCTTAACCATTTCATTAAATATCACCTCATAAACACATTATTTATTATATATCTTTTACTTTAAGATGTCAACAAAAAAAGTTGACTCTTTTTATATTTTTTTAGTTCATTAAATATTTCAGTTTAATCGCTAACGACATTATAAATCCTACAAAAATCGTTAACTTAGCTGTTAACACCATAAATGGCGCCATTGTTTTTTTGTGACTATTTGCACTAAAACCTCTAATTATTTTTATTGCTAAAGGAATAGTAACAAACACTAGTAGATTCCACCATGAAGTATATTTAGTAACTATAAATAATACATTTAATAAATATACTACGATAAAGCTAATTGCCATTGTTTTAATCGCATTATTTCTTCCTACTAATATCGCATATGTTCTTCTTCCTGATTCTTTATCATTGTCTAAATCACGGATATTATTCGCTAATAAAATAGCTCCAATCATGATAAATAACGGAAGTGAAACGACAATAATGTCAGCATTTACATATCCAGTTTGGAAGTAAAACGATAAAGAAATAATTATTGTTCCCATAAAGAATCCAGAAACAACTTCTCCAAAAGGAGAATAAGCTATAGGATACTTTCCACCTGTATAAAAATATCCAGCAAGCATACACACTAAACCAACTAATAATACATAGATGCTGGTCATGAATGTTAAAATCAATCCAAGTCCAAATGCCAATATATACAATACTAAAGCTCCTACCATAACCTCTTTTGGACTTAAATTTCCTTTTACTATCGAACCAGAAATTCCTTCTGAATCAACCTTATCTAACCCATGTTTGTAGTCATAATACTCATTAAATAAATTAGTTGCCGCTTGAATTAATAAGCAAGCTAGTAAAAACAATATAAATTTTAGAATCGAAAATTTAATCTCATATCCTAAAGCATACGTAGTTCCGAATAACACTGGTGCTATCGATGCTGGATAACTATGTGGTCTTGTACACATGAAAAATTCTTTTAATTTACTTTTACTCACAACAGCCTCCTAGTAATCTTCTTACCTTGAATATTATACCATATTTTGAAGTTCTATGATATTAAATTTCTTTCCTTCTATCCTATAATCATTTAACATAGTGTTTTTATCGATTTATGATATAATTAAAGAACATAAAACTATTTATTGGAGGCATTTCCTATGAAAATTGCATGGATTGGAACTGGAGTTATGGGAGAAAGTATGGCTGGTCACCTTATGGACGCTGGTCACGAACTTTTCGTCTACAACAGAACAAAAAGTAAAACTGATAACTTAGTAAGTCGTGGAGCTACACTTCTTAACGAAGTAAAAGATGCACCTAAATTTGCTGATGTAGTATTTACAATAGTAGGTTATCCTAAAGATGTTGAGGAAGTTTACCTTGGTGAAAATGGACTTATTACGACAGCTAAAAAAGGTCAAGTATTTGTAGATATGACCACTTCTTCTCCTACTCTAGCTGAAAAAATTAGTAATGAATTTCTAAAAGTTGGTGCATATGCACTTGATCTTCCTGTAACAGGTGGAGATATTGGAGCGAAAAATGCTACTCTATCAATCATGGCTGGTGGAGATAAAAAAGTATTTGAAGAAGTTGTTCTACCATTAGTTGAAAAACTAGGTAAAAATATTACTTATTTTGGTGAAGCTGGAAAAGGGCAATATACAAAACTTGCTAATCAGATTGCAATAGCTACAACTATGATTTCTGTCGCTGAGAGCTTTAAATTCGCAAAAGAAGTTGGTTTAGACTTAGATTCATTCTTCAAGACAGTATCAACAGGTTCAGGTGGAAGCTTCTCAATGACTTCATACGGACCACGTATCTTGAATGAAGATTTTAAACCTGGTTTCTTCACTCATCACTTTATTAAAGATATGAAGCTAGCTTTAGAAGAATGTGAAAAAATGGACATTAAATTACCTGGTCTTGAGACAGCATATAAAATTTACAACGAATTAGAAGAAGAAGTTCGTAACACAAATGGAACTCAAGCAATTTCTAAATGGTATAGACTAAAAAAAGATGAGTTGATCAGGTAGATCAACTCATCTTTTTTTATATGTATTTTCTCTCCAATTTTTAGTGCTTTAGAGTTTCTCGTGTGTCCGACTTCTTGTGTTTTAGCTACTGCTAAAGAAGATGGAATATACTCTTGAACAAGTTCAAATAGTTCCTCTAAAGAAGTTTCTTTTTCAATTTTTGTAAAAGTTCCTATTAATAATCCTGAAATTTTATCAAA
>CALHQV010000164.1 GCA_938038035.1 uncultured Gemella sp.
AAAAGATTTAGAGGAAACTAATAAACTCCAAGAATTCACTTCTAATTATTATGCAAAAAATGCTCATCATATATATAATTTTGTAAGAAAAAATGATTTTGTACAATCGTTAAATATGACTGTAGGAACATTTCATGTAGGGAAGACTATAGAATTTCCAGCGATAATAAAAAACTTTATTGCACCCGAAGAATTTTTAACTGAAGAAGATACGTATGAATTAGATAAAATTTTCTGTGACTTTTATAATAGATTATTAGAGAAAAATATTACTCCCGATAATGTTGTAGAGAATCAAAAACAGGTAACAGATGAATTTATAGGATTACTGATTGAAAAAATTAAAAAACCAATTCAACAGCAAATTAGTAATTTCTCTTATAAAAAAGTAATAAAACCATCTAGTGATGTAGGAATAACAGACTCATATAGAACATTTAAGGCTGTTTATAATTACTTATTGTACTTGGCTCATGCGGGTATTATACCTGATAATGTAATAAATTGTACTGATAGTAAAGCAGCTACAACTCTTTATGAGAAGCTTATGTGCGATGTAAATAAATCAAATCTTAAGAATTTATTAAAACCATTACAGGAGTTTTACACATTAACTAAAGTTATTTATACTGTAACTCATGCAAATGGTTTAGATGATGTAGGAAATTGGGGAAAAATAGCAAAAGCGCACGATCTTCCAGCTTTATACGATGCGTTAGGAGAGTAAGACCCGCTTAAATAATAAAAATAAATAAAAAAGAGGATTGAACTTTATATGCTCAATCCTCTTTTTTTGTTATTCTTCGTCTTCCTCTGTAATAACAGTTGGTTTTAAGATTGGAGGAGGAGTTTCAGTAATTGTTACTGTACGCTCTTCTTTCTCTTCTTTTTTATCCTTTTTGTCTTTGTCGTCTTTCTTCTCATCTTTTTGAACAGGTTTTGTTACAACGACTTTTGAAGGATCGCTAAATGAAATACCCTTATCGATATTATAACCAAACTTCGCCAATGTTTTTTCTTTAGATAGTTCTTTAAAGCCATTTGGAACTATATCTTTTGTACTACCTTTTGCATTGTTATAACCGTTGATACTTGCATCAACGACTGATTTAGGTCGACTAAAGGCAGTATCTGGTGCGATTATGTTTTTATCAAGTGCATAAATAGCATTCATAACTGCAATCCAGCTTCTTTGAGCATAGTCATAACTTGGTACTTTTGCCGGACTATCGTATCCATTCCATAGACCAACAGTTATTTTTGTAGAACCACCAACAACCCATAGGTCGTTATAGTACTCCGAAGTCCCTGTTTTTACAAATAAGTTTTTAGAATTAAATTTAAGTTTACTTGGCATATCATGAGATAGACCGTAGCTCTTATTGATTACGTCCCCAAGCATATTGACGATTAGATAACTTGTAGATTCTTCAAATACTTTAACTGGAGAGAAATCAGCTTTATAAACTAGTTCTCCATCGTTATTTTCTATTTCTTCGATAATATGTGCTTTTTTATGTTCACCTTTATTTGCGAAAGTAGAGAAGGCACTAGTATTCTCAGTAACAGATAGACCATATGTCATACCACCAATGGCAGTAGCTAAGTTAGTTTTATCACTTTCTGTAAGGCCTTCAACACCCATTTTCTCTAGGTAATTTGTGACAGGATCCTCTTTATAAAATGCAGAGTATAGCCTTACAGTTGGTAAGTTAAGAGATCTAGCTAAAGCTTCTCTAGCAGGAAGGTAACCTCGTTGAGACATGTCATAGTTCTCAGGTTTCCAACCATAGTGGTTAAATCTCTTATCTAAAACTGTTGAGTTCGGAGTAATGTAACCTTTATCGATAGCTGGTCCATAAACTAATAGTGGTTTGATTGTAGAACCTGGTGAACGACGAGTTCTTGTAGCGTGGTTAAGTTGTTGTTTTTTGTAGTCCATACCACCGATAAACGCCAATACTTTACCAGTACTGTTTTCAATAACCGATGCTCCAATATCTAATGGATAAACAACACCACCTTGAGTGTGTGTTGGATAAGAAGCGAATTGTTTTTTTGTTTCTTGAAGTGTATCGTAAAGTTTCTTGTCAAGTGTAGTTTTTACTTTATAACCACCAGTTATGAATTTAATTCTACTTTTTTCGATTAGTTCATTTCTGTAGTCAGAATCATTTTTAAATTCTTCTTCTCTATTATTCTTTTTGGCAGTTTGCTCAGCTAATATCTCTGAAACCGAACTTGTTACCTCATCACGAATATAAGGGTAATCAGTATATTCTGAATATTTTTGTTTAGTATATGCGCCTTTAATATCGAATTTCTTCGCTTCTTCAAATTGTTCTTTAGTAATAAAATCATTTGAAAGCATACGTTCTAATACATATTGCTGTCTTTCAAATCCCGCTTGAAGCTCATCGTCAGGACGGATATTTCCAGCAGAGTCAAATGGTGTATATGTATATGGTGATTGTACAAAACCAACAAGATAAGCTGCTTGAGCTATATTCAAGTCTTTAGAATGAACCCCAAAAACACCTTGTGCTGCTGTTTCGATACCGCTAATGTTTTGTCCTAAGCTATTCTTTCCGAAAGGAGCGACATTTAGATAATTTTCAAGAATTTCATTTTTAGAAAAATGACTATCAACACGAAGTGCTAGTAATATTTCTTTTGCTTTTCTTTCATAAGATCTTGAATTATCAAGAAGCTGATTTTTTACCAATTGCTGAGTGATAGTACTACCACCAGTTGTTCTAGCACCAGTTGCTTCACTATGTGTAGCTCTTAAAACAGCCCAAATATCAATTCCACTGTTAGAGTAGAAATTAGAGTCTTCACTTGCGATAATAGCATTTTTAACATTATCACCGATATTTTCGTAAGCAACAGTTTTTCTAATTAATTCGGAATTGATTGTACCTAATTTTTCACCACTTCCGAAATAAACTTCACTGTTCTTACTAATGTTATTTATTTGTTCTTTTATTTCTTTTTGGGTTAAGACAGGTTGATCTTTAACTAAGCCACCCACATACCCGATAGCAAGCCCCGCACCTAAACTAATTAGTAATCCAATAGAAAGAAGTATGGCTCGCGTCATAGAAGTTAGTATCTTCTTAATTTTCATTGTAATCTCCTTAGATTGCATACTATTAGCTACATTATACCATAATTTAATATGAAATAGTAAATTATATGCAAGGCTCAGATACAGAATTTATCGTTAAAAATATAAGAAAAAGATAAAACAAAAAATAAAAATATGATATAATTGAATTAAGTGTATAAAAAT
>CALHQV010000165.1 GCA_938038035.1 uncultured Gemella sp.
ATCTTTTTTTCTATATGAATATAAAAAAGAGAGAATTGTTTCTCATTCTCTCTTCTCTTATTTATCTACTAAATATTATAAAAATCAAATATTGTTACTGGCAGATTTCTCTTGTGTTCTGATCTTAAATAATGTCCTTCGATTATTTCTTTTACATTATTAGGAACTTCTTTCCCTTCCAAGTAATCGTCTATGTCATTATATGTTACACCAAGTGCCACTTCGTCTTCTAAAGCTGGTCTATCCTCTTCTAGGTCCGCTGTTGGTTTTTTAAGATATAAGTGCTCTGGACAGTCCAACATTTTTAGTAGTGCTTTACCTTGTCTTTTATTTAATCTATATAATGGGACTATGTCCGCTCCACCGTCTCCATGTTTAGTGAAGAATCCTGTGATTGCTTCTGCAGCATGGTCAGTACCAACTACTATACCTTTATTCATTGTAGCAATAGAATACTGGGCTTTCATTCTTTCTCGAGCTTTCTCATTACCTTTCGCAAAATCAGTAATTTCTACTCCTGCTACTTTTAATGAATTGACACTAGCATCTACCGCATCTTTTATATTGACAGTATATACTTTGTCAGGATTAATAAATTTTAATGCATCGTTACAATCATCTTCATCAAATTGTTCTCCATATGGTAGTCTAACAGCGATAAAGTTATACACTTCACCTGTTTCTTCCCTCAATTCAGTAATTGCCATTTGACATAGTTTTCCGCAAAGTGTAGAATCTTGTCCACCCGATATTCCTAATACTAGACTTTTTATAAAATTATTTTTCTTTATATAGTCTTTTAAAAAATTGATCGTTAATCTTATTTCCTCTTCTACATTAATTTCAGATTTACATCTTAACTTTTTTATTACTTCCTGTTGTAATGGCATATTATCACCTATTATTTTTTCGTTACTTTTTCTAAAATTGCCTTCCTATTTTCCCAACATGTCGTGCTTAAGTCTACAGGATAGAATTCTGGATTTAATAGTCTAAGATACTCATTCCATAATAATTCTTTATTCTTTTGGAAATATTTAGCACTTTCTTGTACTGTTGGTACCTCATACACTTGCTTACCGTTAACAAAAATATCTTCGTGAATATCTATTGCTTTAAAGTTTTTTACTTCCTTAGCTAAGTATGTATGAGTTGGGTGGAATAGTTTTATACTCGGTTCTGAACTTACGTCTTCTTTTTCTAATGCAATATAGTCCCCTGCAGCCATACCTGTATCTGTATTTATTATTCTATAAACCTTTTTAACACCAGGAACAGTAAGTTTTGCAGGATTTTCTGATACTTTTAATCTATCAATCATCTCACCTTTATCATTTTCAAGACACGCAAGTTTATAAACTGCACCTAAGGCTGGATTATCATAAGCAGTTATTAGTTTCGTTCCTACACCCCACGCATCAATCACTGCACCTTCTTGTTTTAAATGCGTAATAGTATCTTCATCTAAATCATTTGACGCAACTATTTTCGCGTCAGGATATCCCGCTTCATCAAGCATTTTTCTAGCTTCTTTTGATAGATATGCTATATCTCCTGAATCCAATCTAATACCATGGAAATTAATCTTATCTTTTAATTCATTGGCTACTTTAATAGCGGTAGGAATTCCAGAGCGCAATGTATCATAAGTATCAACTAAGAAATAACAATCTTTATGGGCAGCTGCATATTTCTTAAACGCAACTTCTTCATCTTCATAAGCCTGAACGAATGAGTGAGCATGTGTTCCACTACATGGAATATTAAATAATTTTGCAGCTTTTACGTTACTAGTAGCATCAAATCCACCGATAATAGAAGCTCGTGTCCCCCATATCGCCGCATCAAATTCATGAGCACGACGAGTACCAAATTCCATACAAACTTCATCTGGACATAAGTGCTTAATTCTAGCAGCCTTTGTAGCTATTAATATTTGATAGTTAACAATATTCAAAATAGCTGTTTCCATTATCTGCGCTTGAATAAGTGGAGCCTCAATTCTAAGTAGCGGCTCATTAGCAAAAATAATTTCTCCCTCTTTTACTGAACGAATGTTACCAGTAAACTTCATATTACTTAAATATTCTAAAAAGTCTTCCTCGTATCCTAATTCTCGTAAAAATTCTATATCAGAATTTGAAAATTCAAATGAATTCACATAATCTATAATTTTAGCTAGACCAGCGAATACAGCATACCCTCCTCCAAATGGTATTTTTCTAAAATACACATCAAAATATGACTTTCTCTCGTGTACTCCGTCTTTAAAATATGCATATCCCATATTAATTTGATAAAGGTCGGTATGCAAAGCGTCACCTAGATATTTATTCATAATCTCCTCCGATTTATGTATATAATTAAATTTCTCACCTATTATATTAACATTTTAACACCTTTT
>CALHQV010000166.1 GCA_938038035.1 uncultured Gemella sp.
AAGCTTTTATAAAGCGAATTTAGATATCAATAAACCACTGCGTCTATGAGTTTTCTTGTAAACTTTGCCAAATTTTAGGACCTTTTTTGTCGACCCCAGCTGATTTTCTAAGATTTAATTTAAAATTTAAAGCTATAGATTTATTAAAACCTACAGCTTTTTACAATATTAATTTTTACTTTCTAGTTTTTCATTCATCTGGCGACGTAATTTTGAAAAATCTTCTTTTACCACTACAGTATCGGCAATAAAGTCATGAAGTCCTTTTTTCTTATTAGTAAAAGAAACAGCTAAATACGGTAGATAAACTAAAAATATCGTTAATAATCTACCAACTAGCTCACGATAAACTACATCTGCGAAACTTAACTTTTCCCCTTTATTAGTCTCTACTTTTATCTTCATAATCATCTTACCTAAGGTTTGAGAGAAGAAGTAAGTCATAGCTATAAAGTAAGTAAACATAACAATAACATAACTTAAAGACTCTTCTCCTAAAATAGGAAAATCAAGTACCTTATTTAATAACCCAAAGCTAATAGTATTTAATAGACTAGATATAGCATAAATAACTATCATATCAATTAAATATGAAACAAATCTAGTCCAAAAGCCTGCATAGAAATTTTTAGAAAGTACTAAATAATCTTCTAATGAAGTTGGCAACGAAAAATCTTTCTCTAGTTTTTCTTGTGCTTCTTTAGTATCTTCATACTCTTTAACAAGTTCTTCATTTTGTGTAACATCATTCGGAGCTTCTGTAGTACCTCTGTTAAGAAGCGAATCATATGAAGGTGTATTATTATTTAAATCGTTGTTCATTTAAATCCCCTCCCTATCCTAAGTAGCTACGCTCAACTTTATTTGAATTTACTTCACTATTTAATTCAGAGATAAAACTTTTTGTTGTTGCTTTTACAAATCTAGAAATTAAACTTTCTGCAGTTTTATCAGCTCTTAACTCAATTACAGTCGGGTTAGATAATCCTTTTTCTTCTTTTATTAAATCAATAAGTTCATCTTCAGTACCAATTTTATCAGCTAATTTATTCGCTACTGCTTGTGTACCAGTGTACGTTCTACCATCAGCAAGTTTCTTAACTTCATCTTCACTTAAGTGTCTACCTTCTGCTATAGCTTTTACAAATCTTTCATACGCTTCTTTGTTTTGCTCTTGTAATATTTTTCTAGTTGATTCTGGTAAGTCCTCTGTTAAACCACCTACTGCTTTTTGCTCTCCAGAACGGACAGTTTCTTGTTTAATTCCATGATCATTTAAGAATTTTTGAGCAGATACATAACTCATAATTACCCCTAAAGAACCAGTAGTAGTTTCAGTATTTACAAAAATTTTCTTAGCTGGCGTAGATACGTAATATCCTCCAGAAGCGGCTGTTTTCTTCATTGACACATAAACATCTTTACCACTATTTTTAAGGGCGTTATACAGCTCAGCAGTCTCATAAACACCACCACCTGGTGAATTTACAGATAATAGTATAGCCTTAACATTAGGATTGTTCTTAGCCTCTTTGATTTGGTTTAAAACAGAACCTCTTGAATAAGTATTCGTCATCTCTGCATTAATTTCACCTTCAATTGAAATCTTTTGAATCACTTCGCTACTATCACCTTTTTTCAAAGTTAATTTAGTTACACTTTGCTCCTGTAAAAACTCTGTTAAGTACCCATTTAATTCTGCATTATCTTTTTTACTGTTGCTAGTTGATGTGATAGTTCCTTTAATCAACGAAAACACCACTAGAACCACTACAATCACAGTTGATATCAATCTTTTATTCTTAAAATTCATATTTTTTCCTCCAAAACTTTATTATAATTTTTTGTAAAAAGCCAGTGACAAATAACACTTTAGCCATCTGTCCCTAGCTTTTAATTTACTCACCTTTAACTATTTTTTCAAATTCTTCTTGTAGATAAACATTCGCTGTTCTCTTGAAATATAAGTACGCTTTGTCATTACCTTGATTTTGTTCAGTTACCAAAACAATCGGTTCCCCGTTCAAGATTGTAAAGTAATATAAATATGATGCCGGACCTCTAACATTCTCAATATCAGAATATACAGCAACTATATTATAGACATCTTTCTGATTACCTTCTGGAGACCATTTCATACTGACTAATTTGTCACCATCAAGTACTAAGCGTGATTTCCCAACTTTTTCTGTATCTCCTGGAAGATGTAATCCATAGTAATTAACTTTATTATCAATCGTATATTCCTTATAATTTTGATTTAAAGTTTTTTCCCATTCTTTTACATATTGATAAAGTTTATTGCTTTTTTCTTTATTCCAAAGAGTATTACTTGTAGATTTTTTTTCTTCTTTTTTAGAACTATTTTCTTCAGATAAGCCAGTTACTGTAAGAGTACGTTTAAAGCTACCAGTAAGTTTTAAACCTTTCTTCTCAGCTTCCTCTTTATTAAGAGTTATCTCTACATCAACTTTACTTCCATTTTCCAAGTTTTCTTTTGGCGAATATTTCACCTCAGGTTTTCTTAAGAATTTCTTGATGTTTTCATCAGCATCTTTAACTTCCGGAACTTCCGTAATATTAACATCAACCTTACCATTTCGGTTAGTTCCATAAGCAGCTAATTCAACTTTATACTGATCAATGTGAACTACTTTTGAATCTTTATTGTAGAATTTGAAATAATAGATACCAGTAGCAATTATACATACTAAAAGTAATGCGACTAGGTAACCCAGTTTAGATTTTTTCTTTTTAGGTTCTTCATTAATACTATTTTCATCACTTCTAACATTATCGTCAACTAAACTACTATTATTTCCTTGGAAATTATTACTTTGATTATTAAATGGGACAAAGTTACCGCCTTGATTGTATTGTTCATTATTAATATCATTACTTGAATAACCATTATCTTCTACATAATTACCATCTTGATCATAATAACCAGTTATAATAAAGAAACCATTTGTATCATAATACCCAGCTGGAGTTAGGTCGTTATTAGAAGTATAATAGTCACCAGGTATGAAATTTCCATCTTGATCATAGTAGCCACCTTGGATAAAATTGCCATTTTCATCATAATAACCATTTTGATTGTTATTCATTTGATTATTTTGATTATTATTTCTATTTTTCATAACTCCCTCTCCTATTCTGCATAAGTTTTCGATACGAACTTGTTATATCGTTTCATAAATGCAAGTTCCGCCGTTCCTGTTTGTCCATGCCTATTTTTAGCAATAATTACCTCAATAGTAGAGACATCACTTGTTTCTTGAGGTTCATTTTCATCAGCATCTTCACTTCTATAGTAGTCACCACGATATAAGAATGAAACGATATCAGCATCTTGCTCAATACTTCCCGATTCCCTAAGGTCACTCATCATAGGTCGTTTATCTTGCCTAGATTCAACACTACGTGATAACTGAGATAGGGCTATTACAGGGCATTCTAACTCCCTCGCCATCTGTTTTAAACTACGAGATATTTCAGATACCTCTTGTTGTCTATTATCTGTTCTCTTACTTCCTTGCAGAAGTTGTAGATAATCGATAACTACTAAATCTAAACCATGTTCAGCTTTTAATAACTTACATTTCGCTTTTACTTCATTTACTTTAATAAAAGCACTATCCTCAATAAAGACATTCTTCTGATTTAAGAAATGAACCGCTGTTTCCAGTTTCATAAGGTCATCATTATCAAGATTTCCTCGTTTAATTTTTTCAGAATCTATCATTCCCTCACTACAAATCATCCTAGAAACAAGCTGATCCGCACCCATCTCTAATGAGAATAATGCCACTGTTCTTTTCTCGTCTTCAGAACGAGGATTTTTTCCAGCAATATTTAGCGCAATATTCAACGCAAATGCTGTTTTACCCATCGCGGGACGCGCTGCAAGGATAATTAAATCCCCCTTACCAAAACCTACAAGCTTATCTAGAGCTCCATATCCAGTTGGTACAGCTACATTTTCACCTTCCCCTGCCATACGAGCTAAAATCTCTTTAAATACTTCTTCAGTTACATCTTTCATGTTCTTAAATTGAGATGTCTTGGCACGCTCCATAGCACGTTCAACTTGATCGAATAAAGTTGCCGTTAAAGAGTCAATATCAGCATTTCCTTGATTCATCTCTTCAGTACTATTTAATAATGCTTCACGAATTTCTCTGTAAATAGAATATCTTTTTACTAAATTCGCATAATGCATTATATTTCTAGAACTTGGAGTAATATCATATAAGTCCACTATATATAATGAGGCATCCACGTTTCTGAATGCCCCACTATTATTTATTTCTTCAAAAATTGTAGTGGTGTCAGGTATTATTTCCATTTCGTCTAAACGTAAAATAGCACTGTAAATATCTTTATTTCGTTCATCATAGAAGTCTTCAGCATCAACAGTCGCCTTTACTTCTACTAATTTCTCAGGCTCTTGCATTAGAGCCCCTAATAACGATTGTTCTGCCATAACGACAGAATCTATATGATATTTCATATTATCACCTTCAACTTATTTACTATTGTTCCACCACGTGAACTTTAATTGTTCCTTCTACTTGAGAATGTAATTTAATTTTAACGTTTGTGTAACCTAAAGATTGAATACCGTGTGGTAAATCAATTTTTTTCTTATCGACTTTTAGGTCATGTTGTTTCTTAAGTTCTTCAACAATTTGTTTAGAAGATACTGATCCGAATAGTCTTCCACCTTCTCCAGATTTAACTTTAATAGTTACTTCTAAACCTTCTAGTTGTTTCGCAAGTAAATTAGCTTGAACTAATTCTTCTTGTTTATCTTTTTCAACACGTTTTTGTTGTCCTTTTAGTGTTGCCATATTAGCGTTTGTTGCTGCTACAGCTTTTTTGTTAGTTATTAAGAATTTTGCATATCCATCAGCAATTTCCTTAACATCTCCTTTTTTACCTTTTCCTTTAACGTCTTCTAAAAATATAACTTTCATTATAATTTCTCCTTTTTTCTATGATTTATTTTAAGATGTTATTTTAT
The DNA here is from genome assembly GCA_938038035.1 of uncultured Gemella sp. Taxonomy (GTDB): domain Bacteria; phylum Bacillota; class Bacilli; order Staphylococcales; family Gemellaceae; genus Gemella. The sequence continues at coordinate 5,030 of CALHQV010000166.1, forward strand.
CAATAGCATCATTTAAACGTTCTAATGCTTCATCTAAGTTAATCCCCTCAATCTGAGTTGCTGCATTAGCAAGATGACCACCGCCACCAAGTTCTTCCATGATAAGTTGAACATTTATATTACCTAATGATCTTGCTGAAATACCTACTTTACCTTCTTCTAGATATCCTATAGCGAAACTACATTCAATACCTTTAAGAGTCAGAAGTAAATCGGCACTTTGAGCAAGCATAACATTTGTATAATATTTATCTTCAGGGGCTTTTGCCATAATAATTTCTGGGGATTTCTGAATAGAATTATTAATTATTTCTACTCTATTCATGAAATTCTCAAATGGTTCTTTTAGAATTGTTTTAACTCTTATTGGATCTGCTCCATTGCTACGTAAATATGCAGCTGCATCAAACGTTCTAGACCCCGTTCTTACAGAAAAGTTCTGAGTATCTACTACTATTCCTCCAAGCATAACTGTTGCAGCAGTAGGTGTAATTTTTTCTATCTTAGTTTGATATTCTATTAACTCTGCTATTAATTCAGAAGCAGACGAAGCATATGGTTCAATATAAGTTAATAATGGATTCGTAATTATATCTTCTCCACGTCTATGATGGTCAATTATAACTTTTCTATTAGCTTTAGATAATATAGCTGCATCAATTACTCGTGAAGCATCTGAAGTATCTACAACGATTAAAGTTGTCTGTGGAGTCATAAGTTCCCAAGCTTCATCACTGTCTACAAATACTTTTGACAATTGTTCATCATGACTATCAATTTCAAACATTACTTTTTTAATAGTCTCATCACGATCACTTTCATTTAAGATAATATAGCACTCTT
>CALHQV010000167.1 GCA_938038035.1 uncultured Gemella sp.
TTCATTTTTGAATATTTAAATTTCTATGAAAATTTAAAATAAATTATCAGAAATAAAAAAGTTGTACTAGCACTGTAGTTCACAAAATGTACACAAATCGAGTGTAAATATTATTGTTTTAATTATGAGTTGTAGGTAAACTATGAGTGTAACAAATAATTAATAAATTTATAAAAAATAAAAATTAAGGAGTGACTTAATATGACAACAGTTGCAGAAAAAAAAGCATTCGTTGGTGGTAAATGGCAAACAGAGGTAGATTTAGTTGACTTTATTACATCTAACTACACTGAGTACAGAGGGGACTCATCTTTCCTTGCTGGACCAACTGAAGCAACTACTAAATTAGTAGAAAAATTCAACGATTTAATGCGTCAAGAACGTTTAGCTGGTGGAACATTAGACATGGATACTAGTATTCCTTCAACTATCCTTTCTCACGGACCTGGATATATTGAAAAAGACTTAGAACAAGTCGTTGGATTACAAACTGACAAACCACTTAAACGTGCTTTAATGACTTTTGGTGGTATTAACATGGCTGTAAACAGCTGTAAAGCATATGGTTATGAAGTAGATGAAGAAGTTATTAAAATCTTCACAGACTATCGTAAAACTCACAACCAAGGTGTATTCGATGCTTATACTCCAGAAATGCGTTTAGTAAGAAAATCTGGTGTTATTACAGGACTTCCAGATGCTTATGGACGTGGACGTATTATCGGGGACTACCGTCGTGTTGCTTTATACGGAGTAGATCAACTTATTGCTTGGAAAAAAGATGATTTAGCTAAAATCGGTGCTGATGGAGTTATGACTGAACACGTTATCCGTGACCGTGAAGAAGTTAGCGAACAAATTCGTGCTTTAGGTGAATTAAAAGAAATGGCTAAAATCTACGGATTTGATATTTCTGAACCAGCTACAAACGCTAAAGAAGCAGTTCAATGGCTATACTTCGGATATCTAGCAGCTATCAAACAACAAAACGGTGCTGCAATGTCTATCGGTAACGTCGCTACTTTCTTAGATATCTATATTGAAAGAGATTTACAAGATGGAACAATTAACGAGTCTCAAGCTCAAGAATTAATTGACCACTTAGTATTAAAATTACGTTGCGTTAAATTCGCTCGTACTCCAGACTATAACCAATTATTCTCAGGAGACCCTATCTGGGCTACATTAATCGTTGGGGAAATGTTAGATGCTGAAAGATCATTAGTGACAAAAACAGACTTCCGTTTCATCCACACATTAGATAACATGGGTAACTCTCCAGAGCCAAACTTAACAATTCTTTGGTCAACTAAATTACCAACAGGATTCAAAGAATACTGTTCTGAATCTTCAATTAACCACAGTGCTATCCAATATGAAAGTGATGAATTACTTGCAGATTTCTTAGGAACTTGTGATAAATCTATTGCATGTTGTGTATCTGGTATGACTACTGGTAAAGATATGCAATTCTTCGGAGCTCGTGCTAACTTAGCTAAAGCATTACTTTACACAATCAATGGTGGACGTGATGAGTTATCTGGTCAGCAAGTAGGACCTAAAACAGAATCTTTACGTGGTGTATTAAACTACGATGAAGTTTGGGCTAAATTTGATGTGTTTATGGAATGGTTATGTAAACTATACATCAATACATTAAACGTAATTCACTACATGCATGATAAATACTCTTACGAAAGCTTAGAAATGGCATTACACGATACTAAAGTTAGAAGATTCATGGCTACAGGTATTGCTGGATTCTCAGTAGCAGTAGACAGTTTATCAGCAATTAAATACGCTAAAGTTACTCCAATTGAAGATGAAAATGGATTAGCTGTAGATTACAAAGTTGAAGGTGAATTCCCGACATTTGGTAACAATGATGACCGTGCAGATGAAATCGCTGTTGAATTACTAAAAACATTCATGACTAAACTTAAAAAACACCCAACTTACCGTGCAGATGAAACTACAACTTCTATCTTAACTATTACTTCAAACGTAGTATACGGTAAGAAAACTGGTAACACTCCAGATGGACGTCGTGCAGGAGAACCATTCTCTCCAGGTGCTAACCCAATGAACGGACGTGACCAAAGTGGAGCTCTAGCTTGCTTAAGCTCAGTAGCTAAATTACCATATGAATACAGCCGTGACGGAATCAGCTTAACTGCTGCATTCACACCAAGCTCATTAGGTAAAACTAAACAAGACCAAATCAAAAACTTAACAGCAATGATGGATGGATACTTCAAAAAAGGTGGTTACCACTTAAATACTAACGTATTTAATAAAGAAACATTACTTAAAGTTATTGAATCTCCAGAAGATTATCCAAACTTCACAATTCGTGTATCAGGATACGCAGTACGTTTAATCAGCTTAACTCCAGAGCAACAACGTGATGTATTAAGCCGTACAATGCACCAATTCATGTAATTAAGCAAATAATTAAAAGAAGGTGGAGGCGAAAGGCCTCCACTTTTTAGATTAATATAATTATATTTTCAGAATACGATATTAATAACTATAGAATAGCAAAAGGAGGAAATCGCATATGGAAATGGAAAAAGTAGAAGGAATAGCTATAGAAGAGAAAATAGAATTGACAGCGAATGTACATTCAGTTGAATCATTTGGTAATGTCGATGGACCAGGGATTAGATATGTAGTATTCTTTCAAGGTTGCATGCTAAGATGCAAATATTGCCATAATCCAGATACATGGAAAATGCATAATCCTGATGCTAAAGTTATGACAGTAGATCAATTAACGAAAGAAATAGTGAAGTATCGTGAATTTTTTGAAGCAAGTGATGGTGGAGGAGTTACAGTAAGTGGTGGAGAATCGCTACTGCAGATAGATTTTATTTTAGAACTTTTCAGAAAATTAAAAACTCTAGGTATTAATACGTGTGTTGATACTTGTGGTGGTTTTTATGTTAATGCACCAAGTATGAATAAAAAAGTACTAGAATTAATCTCATTAACTGATTTATTCTTAGTCGATATTAAACATATAGACGATGAGCAACACTTGCGTTTAACAAAACGAACAAACAAAAATATTATTCAATTTACTAACTTTTTAAGTGATAATGGAGCAAAAATGTGGATAAGACATGTACTTGTACCGAAATGGACTGATGATGATTATTATCTACAAAAACTTCGTGAGTATATCGATACATTAAATGGTGTAGAGCGTGTTGAAGTCCTACCTTATCATGATATGGCCAAATTCAAATATAAAGAATTAGGAATAGAATATGAATTGAACGATATTAATCCGCCGACAAAAGATAGAATAAAAAATGCTATCGAAATCTTAGGTGCAAGATATGATATAAGTTAAATAATTAAAAGTGGGTAATTAGAAGTCGTATCGTTTAGAAATGATTTTTGAATTACTCATTTTTTTATAAAAAATATGACTATAAGTACAAGTTCTTATAGTCATATTTGTATTGTTGTTATTATTGAGCTGCAGCAGTACCTTCTAGCATAGATTTAATATATGCTTCAACATCACTGTTGCTTGATTTTACATTGTACTCTTCAAATAATTTTTTAAGAGCTTTACTAACGATTGTAGTATCTTTCTTAACAGCTTCTTCAGCAGCTTTTTCAGCTAATGCTGGTTTTAATTCTTCGAATGATGAATCTTTTTCATCCAATACTTTGATAATGTGGTATCCAAATGAAGTTTTCACAACATCTGAAGTTTTGTCTTTACTTAATGAATAAGCAGCATCTTTAAATTCTTTAACAAATGAGTTATCTTCTTTAGAAGACCAACCTAAATCTCCACCGTTTGAAGCATTTGCAGTATCATTTGAGTTTTCTTTAGCTAAAGTTGCGAAATCTCCACCATCTTTAAGCTTTTTAAGAACGTCTTCAGCTTTTTTCTTAGCTTCTTCATCACTTAATCCGTTTGGATTTGATTCACTTTTAACACTTATAAGAATGTGCGCTAGGTGATATTGGTGTTTATTTTTTTCGTAGCTTTCTTTTAGTTTCTCGTCATTTGTACCAGCGTAATCGTTGATTAATAATGTTTGAGCAGCTTTAACTTTTAATCCATCTTTATATTTATCAAGTGTAAATCCTTGTTGTTTTAAAAGTTGTTCGAATTTGTCTTTACCACCGTATTGTTCTTGAGCTTTTTGAAGTTGCTCATCGATTGATTTTTGATCAATTTTATTTTTATATTTGTCTAAAAGTACTTTTTGAATCATCATACTTGTAGCTGTTTTAGAAAGTTGGCTAGCACCAATACTTTCTACGATATCTTTTTCTGTAACATCTCCTGCTTTACTAGAGATATATTTTGTACCTCCAGCAGAGCATCCTGCTAATCCTATAACAGAAATACTTAATGCTATAGGTAAAATAGCTTTTTTAAACTTCTTCATTAAAATTTGTCCTCCTATGTATTATACATATGTATTAATATATCATATTTTTTAATATAAAACAACTAAAGAATCGGTGATATCAGTCTTGCGAACGCTTCTTTAATTTTTATTAGTAAACTTCTTTGTTGATACTTAGAAAATGATATCAAGGTAGATTTTTCTATATCATTTAAGAATATATCTCTAAATTCTTTTGTGGTTTTATCATCATACATAAATGCATTTAGTTCAAAGTTAAGTTTGAAACTTCTATAATCGAAGTTTGCGCTACCTAGACTTGATACTTCATCGTCGATAATAATCATTTTAGTATGAATAAATCCATTTTCGTAGATATAAGTTTTCGCACCTAATTCTGCAAGCTCACCAATAAATGAGTATGTAGCCCAATAAACGAAAATGTGATCAGGTTTATTAGGTACCATAATTCTAACATCAATTCCAGATAATATTGCCATCTTTAATGCATCCATAACACTTTCATCAGGAATAAAGTAAGGTGATTGGATGTAGATATATTTTTTTGCTTTTGAAATCATATATAGATAACTATATTTAATTTTTTGAAGCTTATTATCCGGACCACTAGAAACTAACTGAATAGGTAGATAATTATCTACTGCTGTAGCAACGTGTTCAGCAGTTAATTTAAGTTGATCAGTTTTTTTTGTTGTCTGTGAATTCCAATCATCTATGAAACGATATTCTAAAGAACCTACCGCTTCTCCTTCGATTCTAAGGTGAGTATCTCGCCAATAACCAAATTTCTTATCTAACCCTAGGTATTCATCACCAACATTGAATCCACCCGTATAACCAATGTTACCATCGATTGTAACTATTTTTCGGTGGTTTCTGTAATTCATACGGAAATTGATAAGCGGAAATTTAGATTTGAAGAATCTTTTTATTTTAGCGTTATTTTTTGTTAATTGTCTTAACGATGAAATACTTAATTTTCTTGAACCAATATCATCATAAAGAATGTATACGTCGACACCTTCTAAAAGTTTTTGTTCTAAAAGACTGAAGAGCTGTTTTCCAATACCATCCTTCTTTAAAATATAATATTGAATATGTATATATTTTTTAGCATTTTTTATATCTTCAAAGAGTAATCTGAATTTTTCTTTTCCATCTGTAATAATTTGTATTTTATTGTTTTTAGATAAAAAGGATTTATCAGTTTCAAAATTTAGTTCGATTAAATTTCTATGTTTATGAATTACATGTTCATTTATTGTAATTTCATAAGGTACAGTTCGCTTTAACAAGTTTTGTTGATATCTAATTTTTTCTTCATCTGAACATGGAAAGATTTTTTCTCTATATATTGGTCGTCCAAATATTAAATAAAGGATAAAACCTAGGTAAGGTATTAAGAATAATACTAATATCCATGCCCAAGATGATGTAGTAGTTTGATACTCTAGAAAAACTATTGAAAATGCCAATAAAGTATTAATAATTAAGAAAATTG
>CALHQV010000168.1 GCA_938038035.1 uncultured Gemella sp.
TTATAACTCCTGGTTATCTATTATTTGAATTTACTACTTGAATTTTAACCGACTTAGTTGTATTATTTTATTATCTACTCAATGAAAGTAGAATTATTTTTACCAAAAATAAATTTTTTTTAAAAAACTTATTAAAATACTTGCAATTACTTATCCAGTGTGATATTATATTCAGGTATGTAAAAATACAAAACTTGATTGAGTGGGAGAACGAAAAATTCAAAGACGTTCAAATGACCACATCACGAAAAATATATAGGAGGTTTTATCGTGGCTAAAAAAGTTATAAAAGTTGTTAAATTACAAGTACCAGCAGGTAAAGCTAACCCAGCTCCACCAGTTGGTCCAGCGTTAGGTCAAGCTGGTGTAAACATCATGGGATTCTGTAAAGAATTCAATGCTCGTACACAAGACCAAGCAGGATTAATCATTCCAGTAGTAATCTCAGTATATGAAGACCGTTCATTTACTTTCATTACTAAAACACCACCTGCACCAGTATTACTTAAAAAAGCAGCTAAAATTGAAAAAGCATCTTCTGTTCCTAACCGTGACAAAGTTGCTACAGTTTCAAAAGCTCAAGTTCAAGAAATCGCTGAACTTAAAATGGCTGACTTAAACGCAGCTTCTGTAGAAGCAGCAATGCGTATGATCGAAGGTACTGCAAGAAGTATGGGTATCTTAATAGGAGAATAGGAGGATAATTATAATGGCAAAAAAAGGTAAAAAATATCTTGAAGCAGCTAAATTAGTAGATTCTTCTAGTCTATACTCTGTAGTAGAAGCAATCGAATTAGCTAAAAAAACAAGCACAGTTAATTTTGACGCAACTGTAGAAGTTGCATTCCGTTTAGGAGTTGACACTCGTAAAAACGACCAACAAGTTCGTGGAGCAGTAGTTCTTCCTAAAGGAACTGGTAAAACTGCTAAAGTTTTAGTTTTTGCTAAAGGTGATAAAGCAGCAGAAGCTGAAGCAGCAGGAGCTGACTATGTAGGACAAGGTGAATACATCACTAAAATCCAACAAGGTTGGTTTGATTTTGACGTAATCGTAGCTACTCCAGACATGATGGGAGAAGTTGGTAAAATCGGTCGTGTATTAGGACCTAAAGGATTAATGCCAAACCCTAAAACTGGTACTGTAACTATGGACGTTACTAAAGCAGTTAATGAAATCAAAGCTGGTAAAGTTGAATACCGTGCTGAAAAAGCTGGTGTTGTTCACACTCCAATCGGTAAAGTTTCATTCTCAACTGAAGACTTAGTTGAAAACTTCAACGCTGTTCAAGACGCTTTAGCTAAAGCTAAACCAGCTGCTGCTAAAGGAACTTACTTCAAATCTGTAGCTGTAACTACAACTATGGGTCCTGGAGTTCGTGTTAACACAGCAGAATTCAAATAAGAATTATTAATACAAAGAAGATTTGGTTAACCAAGTCTTCTTTTTTTGTTCTTTCCCTATCTCACTATAACATAAATAAAAAAGCTATGACTAACACTATTTTCTGTACTAAATCACTAGCTTTCTTCGGGTCATCATAGTTAGGAACTTTACCCTCTTGAATCTTTTTAGCCATAACCTTGACTGCCTCATCATATTGATCACTCGGTACCTCTAATTGCATTGGATTACCATTGCTATCAATATATCGATATACACCATTTTTAAAACCTGCATCAACAGAAGCTCTAGCAGTCTGACAATATTTTGTTTGTATTAGCTTTCCATCAACTAACCTATCAGCTCCATTTTTAGCATTATCATCACCTAAAATTTGAGCATCATGACCTACAAGTCTATCGTATAAATCATTTCCTTGCTCTGCAGCATAACCATGTCCCTGATGACCATTAAATCTATTTAATCTATCATTATGAGCAGCTATATCAAATTCTCCTTTATAAAGAGTCTTTCTTTTTTCATTAGAATACATAATAACCCTTTCCCCATATATTCTATATACATAAATTTAATCATGTTTACGGATTATATAGCTAATTATACCACCACTTCATCCTGCTTTCATTATTACATATAGTAATTAATTTTCTTTAATTAATTTCATATATAATTAT
>CALHQV010000169.1 GCA_938038035.1 uncultured Gemella sp.
TTATTCGCGTATTTTTGTTCCATTTCAACAGTAGTATCTTTTAAGTGAGTATACTCTCCTCTAGGATAACCATAAACATTTAACTTATCATTAACATTTACTTTCGAATAATTTTCTACTAAATTCGCATGTTGTCTTCTAGTTGATTGAGGTAAGGTAATAACAGCTAAATCATAGATAAATCCTTTAGGATAATCTTTTTTATTATAAAAGTGGATGTCCTCTGAAGTAAATGAACCTTTTTGTCCATCAGGCGTTTGCCATTCATATGAATTTTTAGACTTATCCCCTATAAATTCACCCGTACTGTTATCTCTAGAATTATTAATGAAATTGTGTGCTACTGTTAACAACACATTAGGTGCTATAAATGTAGCTGACCCCGTTCCAGATAATGCTTGATTACCTTTAACAAAATTCATTCTAAGTAGTGCACTGGCATTTTTTTGAACATTATTAATTTCTGCTGTATTGTCAGTTTCTACATTAGGTTTTGGATTTTCAGTTTTTGGAGTCTCAATTTTACCAGTATACTCTTTCGGTGCTTCTACTTTTGCTGGCTCTACTATTGCTCCGGCTTGCACTCCTGTGTACTCCTTCGGTGCTTCTACCTTCTCGGGTTCAACTATCGCTCCGGCTTGTACTCCTGTATACTCCTTCGGTGCTTCTACTTTCTCTGGTTCTACCAATGCTCCAGAAGTAACTCCTCCATATTGAGGCTCCACTTTTTCAGGTTCTACTATCGCTCCAGCCTGTACTCCTGTGTACTCCTTTGGCGCTTCTGCTTTCGCAGGTTCTACTATCGCTCCGGCTTGCACTCCTGTATACTCCTTCGGTGCTTCTGCTTGTGCTGGTTCTACTATTGCTCCGGCTTGCACTCCTGTATATTCTTTCGGTTCTTCTGTTTGTGCTGGTTCTACCAATGCTCCCGCTTGTACTCCCGTGTACTCTGGCTTAACTTCTACTGCAGGTTTTACAAGTTTTTCACCCTTACTTACAACGTTACTTGCTGCTTTTTTTGTTCCTTTTTCAATTACTTCAGAAACTGGGTCTTCTATTTTTGTAGAAATTAATTCTCTAGAAACTTCTTTCCCTTCTACGGTAAAGACCCTTATAACTTCAGTTTTTTTGCCTATTTTCCCTTGTTGTTTAACTCTTGTTGTTCCTTCAGGTAACTGACTATTGTTTACTGTAATCTGATTATATTGTATTGATGTCTCTACTCTTTTATCTGAGTATAATAATTCAGGTTTAGAAAGTTTTCCAGATAACACCTCATCTTGAGGATTCACAGTATTAACACTTAATGATTTTTTATCCTCTTTTTTATTTGTATTTTCTATTACTTTTTTGTCTTCTTTTTTATTATTTTCTAATACTTTATTATCTTCTTTTTTATCAGTACTAGCTAGTGTTGTTTTATTTTCTTGTTTTTTATCTAATACATTTGTATCGATATTTTCTTTTAATTCTGGTTGTTTTCTATTATGTTGTTGTGCAGTTATATTTTCTTTAACTTCTTCATTTGCTTTTTTTGTTTCAGCTTCATTTTTAATAAATCCAACAAAACTATATCCAGGAATTGCAGAAATTTTTGGTAACTTATCTCCAACTTTTAGGTTGTAATCCATGTTGTAGACTGATAACTGTAAGTCCTCCATTGCTCTCACAGGTAACTCTAGAGTAGTTGCTCCTAAACTCGTTACTAACAGGATTGATAGTATTTTACGTGATTTATTTTTACCTTTTGCTACAACGACTACCACTAGAGCGAGCATACCGCCTAGAAACATACTTCCTATTCCATAATTTAAACCAGTGTTAGGTAATTTATTTAGTTGTGTTGTTTTAGTCGGTTTAAATACTAAGTAATATGTTTCTTCTGTACTATTTACAACGCTTGGTACTTCTTTTTTTATTAATTCCTTTTCTTTATCAGTAAGATTGTCTTCTCCTACATATTTATAGTGAACAATTGCATTATCTGCTGCCTTCACTACATAATCTTCAGGTTGAATAGTCGACACTAAGAAAAAAGATCCTATCGTCATCGAGCAAACTCCAACAGTCAATTTTCTTAACGAAAACTTATTATATTTTTCCCCTAAATATTTTCTCAACTTTATATCCTTCTTTCATATATGTTACTAAGATTAATTTTATTTATTA
>CALHQV010000170.1 GCA_938038035.1 uncultured Gemella sp.
TAAACCGATTCTCTTTTTATCGTGCTCAACACGATTTGCTCTACTTTTATCCATAAGACCATCATATCAAATTCAAGCTATAATTTCAATGATTTTGGAGGAAATAGTATATTAAAAAGAGGGGAACTCCCTCTTCATTGACTCTATACAATCTGCAAAGGTAAAACCTCATTAGATATGAAAGATGAAAGTTGAAATCTATAACACGTCCTGTAGCCCTCCCAATATCATGTTCAAGACTATAATTTCAATACCAATTTGTTCCGTTTATTTCACTCAAAATATCTTTTAATCTATATCCAACCATATCAAACCTTCTTCTTTACGCATCTTTTAAAGCGCTTGCATTCATTCTAAAGAAAAACGGATAGAAAGTAGCTTTTAAACTTCTTTCTATCCGTTACTTCCTCCAAGAATTAACACAATCCATTTTCAGTTCAATTTAATGACTCATCTTAGTTGTTTCGTGTTTCTTCTTCATCGTCTTTCTTCTTTTTAGCAAATAGCAAACCAAATGCTCCAAGAAGAGAGAGTGCTCCTAATGCACCTGTAGCACGATCTGCTTTCGTACCAGTATTTGGCAATACTGCTTGCGGTTGAGAAACTGATGAATCAGTTTCTGACACTTCATTCGGCAATTGAGCAGGTACTTCAACTGTTTGACTTGGTTGTTCAGCCGGTTGAGTAGCTGGCACCTCAGCAGGGGTAGCAATATCCGGTCTAGGATTTGTATCGTAAGATGGTGCAGCTGGTCTTTGCTGAGCGTCACCTGTTGGTCTAACTGGACTCACTTTCCTGAAGATGTGAGTTACAACATCACCTTTAGTTTCTGTTCTTACAAATACATACCCTTCAATTTCACCATGTTCAAATGCTTCATTGGCTTCACCTAATACCTTTGGTGCTTTGGCATCCGCTGGTTTCAATTCTTTACCATTTTCATCAACCCACTTAGTGATAATCAGTTGAACTTTAGGTACTTCTACTGGATCAGGAAGATCACCATTCACACCTCCATTGAATTCTGGGACTTCATGTGTTGGTGAATTTGGTGCGTTCACTCCGCCATTAAATTCCGGTAAGGTTTCTTGAATTTCTGGCTCACCATTTACTCCACCTGCAAACTCTGGAACTTCATGAACTGGCGAATCTGGGGTATTTACTCCTCCATTAAATTCTGGAATTTTCAAAATTTCTGGTACACCTTTTGCATATGCAAATACCAATTTATCTCGAGAAATTTCATGACTGACTTTTGTTTCCGGATCTGTAATTGTCACATTTCCTTTTGAATCAACTGTTACATCTTTTCCTGGATTTGCTTTTGTCACTTTTTCTTTCACTTTATCTTGTTCTTCTGGACTTAAGTTCTCAGGATTTTTCACAGGTACTTTTTCCATCGGAACTACTGGACTGAAATCTTCTGGATTCACAGTAATTACAACATCAACATCTTCTGTACTTCCATCTGGATACGTTACAGTTACAACACCTTTTTTCTCCCCATGTTTTGAAGTATCTGGAATTTTTCCATCTTTCCATCCAAAAGTCGTTCCTTCTGGTAACGTTTTTACATTTTCAATACTATCTTTTGCAGATGGTACTTGAGCATGTTCTACTATTTGTGCTCTTGGTTGTGGATCGTAATCATCATTTTGAGGAGTTACATTTACCGTTACCGTCACTTCTTCCGTACTATGGTCTGGGTAGGTGATTAATACTTTTCCTGGCTTACTTCCTGGTTTACTTGTGTCTGGTTGTTCTGACCAGCTATAGTTTGTTCCTTTTGGTAAGTCATTTGTATTAATACTTTTCTCTGGATCTGGTACTTCGTTATGACGAACCGTTTGGTTCGGTTCTTTTGCCGTTGGGTTAAACGTTTCTTTTTGTTCTTTTACCCTTACTGGTACTTCGACTTCATCTTCCGTTCCATCTGGATAATGAACTAACGCTACTCCTGGATGACTGCCTGGGGTACTTACATCTGGTCTTGTCTTCCATGTAACAGTTGTACCTTCTGGTAAGCCTGTTTTGTTTACACTTGTTTCTGGATTTGGCACTGTGCCATTGTCCACTTCTT
>CALHQV010000171.1 GCA_938038035.1 uncultured Gemella sp.
AGAAGTTCTTGCAGCATAGACAGCATCGTATAATTTTTGTTCTTCAGTAGTCAGTTGATGTCCTGGAGCTACCAAAGCTTGGATAGCAGCACCAACTTCAAATCCGTATTGTAGGAATGGTTGAGCTGTTTCAGCCTTACTAGTAGGTGTCCCTTTATCGTAATCTACTTGATACGTTAACTCGCCGTTAGACGCAGTTGCAGTCGTAGCAAATTTTTGAACACCACTTGTCGCTGAAATTGTTTTTGTTTCAACCACTGCACCGGTATTCTTATCAATTAATTCAACAGTAGTATCTGTAGAATCATCAAACATCTTGTAAGAACGTGAATAATAGTTTGTATTGTAACGCTTGTTAAACTCAGTTAATTCTACAATGCTATAAGTATACCAATCTCCTTCTTTTCTGGAATAACCAGCTGGTACATCTTGTGATTTAACAGTAGCACCGTTAGGATTAGTGATAGATGGATCAACAGTTTCACCATCTTTTAAGTATGTACTGACACTTACTGGCTTAGTATTGTGATCTCCAGTAACAGCTTCGTTAGTAACAGCACGACGACTACGTACACGTGGTTTGTCGCCTTCTGCAACTGCTGGTTTTGCTTCAGTTGCTGGTTTTGCTTCTTCTGCTGGTTTAGCAGTTTCTTCTGCAGTAACTCCGCCTTCAGCTGTTGCGGGTTCTGCCTCTTCTGCTTTTTCTGAAGACATTGGTACAGATTTAGGATCTTCTGTTTTAACCTCAGATGCTGGTTTTGCTTCTTCCTTAATAGCATCTGGTTTAGCAACTTCATCTGTAGATGGTTTTGCTTCTTCAACCTTTTTTGTTTCAGCAAGCTCAGTTGTTGCAACATTTTCGACAACATTCACTTCCTTCTTAGAGGAATCCTCGCTACCACTATCCTTTTTCACCAACTCTGTCTTCTCTTCAGAACTTGGTTGCGTTGGAAGTTCAGAAGCTTTTACCGCACCACCATTTGCCAGCATAAAGCTAAGGGTTGTTCCTAAAAATACGGATGCAACACCTACTTTATATTTCCGCAAAGAAAAACGTTGTTGTTCCTTTCTTATCATTTGGATATATTCTCCTTTT
>CALHQV010000172.1 GCA_938038035.1 uncultured Gemella sp.
TTTGATACAGCATCATAAACTATTCCGCTAGTTGACGTTCTATTATAAGGACTATTTTTAGTCACATATTCTTTGAAAATATAATACTTATTATCTGTTCCTTTAATGATATACGGAGCTGTAGCAGTCGTTGTTTTGATATTTCCATTTTGAACTTCTTCTTTTTTTGTTGTGTTATTTGTTTCTGTAGCAACATTGGTTTCTGTAAAATCCTTTGTTGGAATTACTGTGGAAAATTTATCTACTTCTGCTTTACCATCTTTTACAATAGATTTCGCCTTTAATATCGGATGATTATTGGCTGCATTAATATAACGCATTGCAACATTTCCTAATTCTAAATATTCTGTTAGCCACGTTCCAGATGTATCAAATTCATTTTTCTTAGGATATTTCCAGTCAAACGTCATTGTTGGTGTAAATTGTCCATTTAAATTTCCTTCTTCACCATCTTTAGTAACCGTCAATTTTTCTTCAGTAGGGCCAAATGTTTTATTCTTCTTATTGTATAATTTTAAAGTATCTTTTACAGGTTCACGAGAAACCCCCAATGCTCCCCAATCCACTCTATATAAAATACCTTTACTGGCTGTTCCTTTTACAATCTTTAATGTTACTTCATCCTCAGATAGCTTAGTAACTTGAAAATAAACATCCCCTCTAGGTTCCTTTAAAATAACATCATTTTCATTTATCTTTGAATTTGCCGTTGTGATATCATTTTGTAAATTTGCTTTAACTACATTAAAATTACCAATTTTTGCAAATTTATTTAAGGTTTTATTCTTTAACTTAATTTTTATTGTAGTTCCTGCTTCGTACTCATACTTGTTCGTTCTAAATTGTAATTCTTCATTATGAGATAATAATTCTCCATTTTCACTAATATCCATAGTACCTGTAGTAGAAATTCTTGAAGGAGCAGTTTGATTATCATCTTGTTTAATATCTGTTTTATTCATTATATATTTCTTTTCTACAATCGGTTGATCATCGACAAGAATCTTACTCGTTACTTCTTTCTCTTCACTAATTTGTGGATAACGTAAACTATAATTATTAATCGAACCTTTAAATGAAACATCCGTCAAGCTTTCAATTGCCGAAGTAAACTCATAAGTAAAGCGTGTTTTTGTACCTCTATTTTTAATATGTGCATCTTCTTTTTCTTTTAGTGATACACTATCATCCCTTTGTGCCCAGTAAGGAGTTTTATTTCGTGATCCATTAGCTCCATAAGTTTCAGAATATAATTCTTCTGTTTTTATCAAGTTAGCAAAAATTTTTCCATCTTTACTTAATGTTTTTGGTAAACTATCACCATTTCCTAACTCTTCAAATGTAATGCTAAATTGATCTCCTTTTTTATATGCATTATCTTTAAATTTCAAATGATAACTAATATTATTTACACCCGAAAAACTTCCCATCCTTGGTTCAGTAGAAATTGAACCATTTGCAGTGATTTTTCCACCATCAATTGATACATCATTATTTGCTTTTGTTTCAGGAGCTCTTAAACTACTTTCCCCTCTACCAGGAATCTCTTTTCCATTTCGTGGATCTTGATTTTTGTTTTCTTTTTCTAATTTCTTTTCAATTGATGCTTTTGGTATACTTTTAAGAATAAAATCTATATTATTAAGAGAACTTAATTCTTTGTCGATATCTCCCTGTATTACTTTATCATTAGATAATAAGTCTTTCGCTTTAGCTAATTCTTCATTCGCACTTTTGATTACTTCTTCTGTTTTTTCATTCACTTCAGTTTTTTCAAGTAATGCTTGAACACGAGCAACAGCTAATTCTAATTTACTTGTATCAGCTTTAATAAACTGTTTTTCCTCTTGTCTACTCTCATTATTAAAAGATTCAGTTGAAGAAATAACATCTTTAGATCCTGTATTTTCAGAAGTTGCTTCTGATACCTTAAGATTAGAAGTATTAACTCTATCCTCATTATCTGTTTTCTTATCATATTCCTTTGGTTGATGATTTGAAGATACTGAGGCAGCACTACTATCATTACTTTGAATAGCATCTGCCTGAACAGTACCTCCACCAATAAACATCATAAAAGCAGCAATCGCGACTGAAGCTGCTCCAAAACTTACTTTGCGAATAGAAAAACGTAATTGTTTTTCACGATCATGTTTACCTTTATAAAACATCTGATTTCCTCCATTATAAATATCTTATTATATTCTATGATACTCTTTTT
>CALHQV010000173.1 GCA_938038035.1 uncultured Gemella sp.
CTATTCAAATAATTTATAGAAATCACTTTATTACATAAATTATGTAAATTAGGTTATATATATAAATCAAGAGGAGGTTTAAAATGTATAGTAAAAACAATAAAAAAATGAATGATCAAAAACAACTTGAAAAAGTTAATCAATATGGGATTAAAAAATTTAACGTTGGAACAGCGTCAGTATTAGTGGCAGCTGGATTTGCATTCTTAGGAGGAGGTAACGCTTTAGCCAGCAATGATACTGCTGTAAACAATGTAAACGAACCAGCAAGTGAAACAGTTGTTACTACGCCTGCTAAAGAAGAGACACCAACACCTACAGTAGCAAAAGCAAACAAAGTGAACCTACGTGCTGCAATCGCTCGTGTTCAAAATGCAATCGCAAAAGCGAATGTTACAAAAAAAACAGCTTCAGCAATAGAAGAAGGAAAAGCAGAATTAGCTAATGCTCAAGCTCTAGAAGCTAGTGAAACAGCTGCACAAGGTGAAGTTGATAAAGCAACAGTAGCATTAAAAAACAGAGCTTTCGTATTAGACAGTATGCCAAAAGAAAAGAATTCAGCAACTGAAAAAGAAACTAATAAATCCACAGAAGAGAAAGAAAACAAAAACCAAGACCCAAGAAATGGACAAGCTATTCCTGGGAAAGGTGAGAGTGGGTTTAGAGCTGTAGATACTACTGTGGATACTACAGCTGCAAATTCTGCATCAGAAGCAGAAAAATATAAAGGTATTCGTGATGCTGCTATTCCAGAGTTGCAAGCAAATATTGATAAAATGCAAGCTGAAATAGCGAAAGAAGAAGCTAAGCCTACGAATAAAAAAGATCAATTTAGAATTGATGTTTTAAAAGGTATTAAACAAAAAGCAGAAAATGTTATTACAACTGCAAATGCAGCGGATGTAAATTCAGCTCAAATTATGAGCCAACAAGCAGAAGCTGTTAAATCTGAGCGTGATTTATTAGCGTTATACTTAGCAGGTAAAGCAGATTTGGGAGCACCTGTTAGTGAAAACCACGTAGCGTACGGAAATAACCCAACTAATGGTGTCTTTGAGAGTCTGAAAGAAGGTTTTGGGAATAGAGTAACCTTTACGGATGCTGATAAGAAATCTAAGACAATTGTTAAACAACAAGCTGGTCCAGGAGAAATCAATGCTCGTACACCAGGAATCGGTAATGCTACTTACAACTGGCAAGAAAAAGCAATCACAAAAGCTGATGCCGAAGCAGGTATGCTAAATGGTTGGAAAATCGAAAAAGGTGAGAAAGTAAATGCCGTTAAACCACTTGAAGTAACAGATATTACAGATAAAGATGGGGCACCAAGTACTAGGGTAGTACCTAAATCAAAAATATATACAAACGATGGAGAATTAATACAATATCAAAGAGAAGGTCATCAATTATCGTATAATGCTGGTAGTGGTATCATTCCGACGATAACTCCTACTATTGACGCAATGAGAACCAATGCTTTTGGTGAAGTGAAAAATCGTGATTATTATCTTGAGTTAGGAAGCAAAGGGACGACAATATCTAAAGAATTTGATGTGAATGGAAATTCTAGACTTAATGTTAATTTGATTCATAGTGGAGCATATGGTCATTCGTCAACACCTAGTACGGGTGAAAAAGTTAAACTGAAAATTGTAGATGCATTTACAGGAGAAGAAATTAAACCGGTTGATGGAAAAAATGGACCAGTATCGACAGAAGCAGGACCTGGAGGTGGAAATGGATGGAGTAGTTTAGCTCGCATATATGATATTCCGTCAAAAACAACAAAAATTAAAGTTTTAATTGAAGCGGGAGATCAAGGAACAGGATTGACTACTAATCCTTTCAATAAAAAAGGAGCTGAAATTAAAGATGGGTATCTTGTAGGAGGTATCGGTATTGCTACAGCTCCAGCAGCTGAAATTGTAACAGATGTTTCTTCAGGACGAAATAAAAATGAGTATGGCTACACACCAGACACAATTTATGATAAGAATCAAAAAGGTAGTTTTAACTTTACTCTGAAAGATACGGCTGGAATGAATATTGATTATTATGCTGCATCAAAAGTTCAAGTGACCGTAAAAGTACCTAAAGGTGTAATCTTAGAAGATCGAGTTATTAATGCGAATGGCGGAAATGCATTTCTTGGAGGTGTTTATGCTAATTCCATTAGATGGACTCCAAATGATCCTAATGACAATTCTAAAGGTGGAACATTAACTTATGATGTGCCAGCGGGTACTCGTATGGCTGCTGCTGAAAAAACTACTCGTTCATCAAGTATTGTCTTTACAACTGCGGATAACTTCATTGGACCAGCTGACTTCAAAGTAATAGCAAAAAGTGGATTTGGAGATACTGACGCGGAAGGAAATAGATTATATTCATATACAACGAACGGATTGAAACCTGAGTATGAAAATCAGTTCCATCGAGGAGGATTGGCAAATTCTGATAATCCAGATTTTGAATATGGAAAAGTAATCTATATTAACAGCTTACAAGCAACAGGTACTGTGACTGTTCCAATTAATACTAACGATGATCAGTTAAAAGAAGTTGCTTATGCAAAAGCACAAGAAGAAGTTAATTCAGCTAATTTCCAACAATTGCTTAGAGATATGAATGCAACGGCTGCAATGGGTCAAATTACGAATGTTACTCTTAATTCTAAAGATAAAGTTGAAATCACAAAAATAGCCGCTGATGGACGTGGTGTTGTTAAAGTACCAGTAACATATACTGCTGACGGAAAAACATACGATACAACAGTTGATATTGAAGTCAACGTTGTAAAATCAACTACAGATAAGTTAGTAGTATTAGAAGGGGATAAGATCACAAATGAAGAGGTTAAAACTTCAGTTAAACCTGCTACTATTGACAATAATCCAGGGACAGTAAATAATCCTAATGAAGCAGATGTGTTTAGTACAGTAGGAAAAGTAGGTCAAGCTGATCTTAAAATTCCAACAACAGTTACTCATAATTCAAATGGTACAAATATTAATGAAACAGTAGAAGTTCCTGTGTTGGTATTACCAAAAGCAACTGGTGAAGTAGAAGTACAAAAAGGAGCCTCAGTAGATAAAGTAAAAGAAGTAGCGAAAGCAAAAGCAACAGAAGTAGCAACATCAGCTGACTTCAAAGCTAAATTACCAGAAGGTTCTAAAGATGTAGTGGTTGGTGAGATTACACAAGAAGTTTTAGCAACAATGACTGCAGAAAAAGGAACGAACAAAGGAATCGTTAAAGTTCCAGTAACATATACAGTAGATGGAAAATCTTATACAAAAGAGGCAGAAATTACAGTTAACGTATTAGGTTCAGAACCAAAAACAGTATACACTGTAGAAGGCAAAAAACTAGACGCTGAGAAAGTTAAGAATGCCGTAACACCAGGTACTGGAGGAACAGTAAATACTCCGAAAGAAACAGATTTACCTGCTACAACAGTAAAAGCAGGAACACCTGATGTAACTGTACCGACAACAGTAACATATCCAAACGGAACAGAGACAGTAGCCGTACCAGTAACAGTGTTACCAAAAGCGACACCAGAAAAAGTAATCACATTAAAAGATACAACTAGTGACAACCTAACAACAACTGTAAAAGAAAAAGCACAAGCTGCACTTGGTAAATTAACACTACCAACAGGAGTAACAGCAGAATTAGATCCAAATCAAACATATGCTGTTCCAGCAACAGATTCTAATGGTGATAAAGATAATGTACCAGTAAAAGTACAATATAAAGACGCAACAGGTACAGTAGTAGCAGAAGATACAATTAATGTACCAGTAACAGTAGTAAGTTCAACACCAAGTAAAATCGTTGTTTTCGAAGGTGATGAAGTAACAGCTGATGCAGTTAAAGGTGCCGTAACACCAGGAACTGATGGAACAAAAGGTAATCCTGTAATTCCAGAAGACCTAACAAAAACAACAGGTAAGAAAGAAGTAACAGTACCAGTAACTTACGAAGGAATTAAAGATCCAGAGCAAGTGAAAGTTCCAGTAACAGTATTACCAAAACCAGAAGCTGATGAAATTCTAGTTGCTAAAAATAGTGACAAAGAAAAAGCTAAAGAAAAAGTATTAGCTAAAGCTAAAAAAGCAATCGAAGATGCAACATTTACAGGTAAATTACCTCAAGGAGCAACAGTTACTGTTGATGAAACAGTTCCAGTAACAGTGCCAGACTTAACAGAAGATACTGAAGTAGAAGTAACTGTTAAGTACACAGTTCCTGGACAGGATGAACCATTAACTACAACAGTTAAAGTACCAGTAACAGTAGTTGAAGGTGTCCCACAAATCGTACCTGTAAAAGAAAATAATGATGTTTTACCAGATCCAGAGAAAAGCATTGATAAAACAGATTATCCAGAAGGATCAACATTTAGATACAAAACTCCAGAAGGACAAACAACTCCAATCGATGTAACAACACCAGGAGATAAAGATGTAATTGTTGAAGTACTGGATAAAAATGGTAATCCAATCGCAGAAGTACCAGCAACAGTACGAGTAGTGGAAAGTTATCCTAAATATGTACCAGTAGATCCAGCTAAGAAACAGCCAGATCCAAAAGAAAACATTAATCCAAATGATTTCCCAACTGGAACAACATTTGAATATAAAGATAACACTCCAGTAGATACAACAACACCAGGTGACAAACCTGTAACAGTTGTCGCTAAGCTGAATGGACAACCAATCGCAGAAATCCCAGCGACAATTGTAGTAGTAGAGCCTAAGACACAATATGTTCCAGTGAATGCTGAAAACGATAAGAAACCAAAACCACAAAATAGCATTACGCCAGATGATTATCCAGAAGGTTCAACATTTGAATACAAAACTCCAGAAGGACAAACAACTCCATATGATGGAACAACACCGGGAGAAAAAGATGTTACTGTAGTCGTGAAAGATTCAGACGGAGATACAATTGTAGAAGTACCTGCGAAAATTAAAGTTGTTCAAGGGAAAGAACAATTAACTCCTGTGAATGCTGAAGATAAAGATAAACCTAAAGCTGAAGATAGTATCACACCAAGTGACTATCCAGAAGGTTCAACATTCGAATACAAAGTTCCAGAAGGACAAACAACTCCATATGATGGAACAACACCAGGGGATAAATCAGTTACTGTAGTTGTAAAAGATAAAGATGGAAAAGTGTTAGTAGAGGTTCCAGCAACAATTAAAGTTGTAGAATCAAAACCTACACCAATCGAAACACCAGTAACAACTACGCCGTTAAAAGAAGAAGATTATACTAAAGGTCTAAATATCCCAGAAGGGGCAACAGCTAAGGTAGGAGACCTTCCAGATTTAACAACACCAGGAGAAAAAACTCCTGTAAAAGTAACGATTACATTACCAAATGGTAAGTCTTATACTGTAGATGTTCCTGTAACAGTAACACCAGTTAAAGAAATCGAAACACCAGTCACAACAGAAAAACTGACTCCAGAGGATATCTTAAAACAAATTAAAGTACCAGAAGGAGCAACAGTTAAAGTAGGAGACCTTCCAGATTTAACAACACCAGGTAAAAAAGATCCAGTGAAAGTAACTGTAACATTACCAAATGGTAAAGTGGTGACAGTGGACGTTCCGGTAAATGTAACACCAATTAAGGAAATCGAAACACCAGTCACAACAGAAAAACTGACTC